>CAMNCH010000092.1 GCA_946534145.1 uncultured Lachnospiraceae bacterium | reverse complement strand
TTCTGAGTATAAGGCGGATCCGCCGGATAACTTCCGCGAAGCTTCTGCATTCCGCGTCCCACTGCATCTCTGGAGTTCTTCCAGTCCGCATCCTTATTCTTGTAATCAAATTTCTCTATAAGCCAGCTGATGTCTTCGTACAAACGCTCCATATTGTCCTGCATGAGCTTAAACATACGGGGAAAGAAATCAGCCTTCTCGCGGTCGCTTAAGTGAAGCTCCGCATATTCGCACAAATCACCGAAATGATGGAGGCAAAAACCCTTGCCTGAATCAACTTTTTCTTTAAATGCCGAATCCTCTTTGTAGAGGTAAAAGAAAGTGTCGAGATACCTCTCATACATCTTGTCAAATTCATTGCAGATGTAACAGGACTCATCCTTTTCTTTGACCCAGCGGGCTACGGAATTCTTTAAAGCATCGGGCTTTTGGAATTTCTCCTTAAAAGATATTTTGGAAGGAGAGTAACTCTTAAACTGAGCCGTCATCTCGTTTATAATCTTGCGATAGTGGGTCTTAAGAATCCAGCCGTTTCCGAGAGTGTTGCCGTAATCGTACATCTTGCGGATGTGTTCACGACAGAATCCGTATTTGTCGGTGACGGCTCTGGTGTCAGCTTCCATGTAGGAGGCGGCGGACCCGAGACAATAGTCTAATAAATCCTGCTCAACATTTCTTTCGATGTAGCAAAAGGGACATTCGTCAGCCGCATTCACCGCATCGTTAAGGGGAATCGTATAAAGTTTTTCTTTCATGATAAGTCTATTTCCAGATTAAGGAGCGCCAGTCCTCAATCTCTTTCTCCGTCATGAAGCCGTTGGAAGTTCCCATAAATCCGATTTTGTAGGAAGCAAAAAGAAGGGCGTTCTTAATGGAGAAATTGTGGTCTCCTGTTTTGTTGTAGTAGTGGAGAAAGCAGGAAAACAGCGCATTTCCGGCACCCACGGTGTTAACGATTTCATTGGTCTTAACGGGGTTAAAGTGTGCGTAGGTTCCTTCTTTTTCCGAATAAAGCAAAAGACCGTCGGCGCCCTGACCAAGAATAATTATCTCGGGATGGTATTTCTCCGCAATATATTTTACAAAATCATAGGGGTCTTCTTCAAGGTTATCATCGCTTAAATATAAATAATCTGCATTTTCCAGGAAGAATTTGTTGTATTGTTCGGTCTCGTATTTGAATTTACGGATGTTTACCGCTATTTTTTTTCCATCCTCTATGGCCGCCTGAAGGAGGGGCCTGCAGAAGTTGGCGTTGGCGGTAATAAGAATCTCGGCGCCTTTAAGCTGGGACTTAAAAAGGTCGAGGTCGTATTCGATGCTTCGTGAGTCTTTGATATCCTCAAAAATCTGCTGTTTTCTCGTCTGGTCATAAAAGATTACGGCAGCGGGAGTGGCGTAGAGCCTGGGGAGCACAAAGTCGGTATTCAAGACAATGTCGTTGTTGTTGGAATTAAGGATGGCTGCGTCTTCATCCGTTCCGATCATGGTAAAGAAGCTTACCTCGTTTCCCAGCCACTTAAGGGCTATGGCCTCGTTGTAAGAGTCTCCGCCGATACCGGAGTGTATGCTTCCGAAAGTATCGGTTACGGGCTGATATTTAATGGGCAGTTCATCAACCTTAACAATTGTTTCCCTTTGCAAAATACCTGATACCAAGAATTTACTCATGCTTTTGTCTCCTTTGTTTCGGCGGGCGAAAAAAATACTTTACGTCCTTGCGGGTGCGCTGTTTTTGGGACACCCTAATGTGCTATACTAAAGTATAGCAAAAGAGGATTAAAGAATGAGCATATCGTTTATTTTCGGACCCGCCGGAAGCGGAAAAAGTACATATGTCAGAAACATGCTGATAAAGGAGGCCAAAGAAAGCCCGAAAAAGGACTTTCTTTTGATAGTGCCTGACCAGTTTACGATGCAGACCCAGATGGATATCGTAAAGGCTCATCCCGACGGGGGAATCCTTAATATCGATGTTTTAAGCTTTGGCAGACTGTCTTACAGAGTCTTTTCCGTTACGGGAAAAAGTGATAAGCCCATACTTGACGATACGGGTAAGAGCCTTGTTATCAGAAAGGTGGCGGGAAAGATTCGTGAGAAAATGCCATATATGGGGAGAAATCTTAACAAAATCGGATTTATTCACGAGGTTAAATCTTCGATTTCGGAGTTTATGCAGTACGGACTTTCGGTTAAAGATGTGGAAAAACTCTCGGATTCTCTTCCCAACAGTGTATTAAAGAGTAAATTAAAGGACCTTTCGGTAATATACGGTGCTTTTTGCGATTATAACAGGGATAAGTTTATCACCGGTGAAGAAACCATGGACTTATTGTGCGAGAAGCTTCCCGATGCGGACTTTATCAGAAATTCTGTCATAGTTTTTGACGGATTCACGGGATTTACCCCCATTCAGGAGAGAGTTATTCATAAGCTTATGACTCTTGCGGAGAAGGTGGTCATTACCTTTGACTTATCGGCCCCAGAGGAGCCTTCTTTGACGGGGGGAGAAGAGAAACTGTTCTACCTAAGCCGTAAGGGAGCCAAAAGACTCAAGACGGCGGCGGAGGACCTTAAGGTTCCGGTTCTTGAGGACATTGTTCTTTCCCCTGATGAAAATCCCAGATTTAAGAATGCTCCGGAACTTAATCACATAGAGCGGCATATCTTCAGATATCCGGTAGTGAAATACCCTAAACCTGCCGACAACATATCCGTTTTTGCCTGCAAGAATATAGAGAGCGAAGTGGCGGAGATATGCCTTCGTATCCACGAACTGGTGCGCACCAAGGGCTATGCTTACAGGGACATTGCGGTTATTACCGGGGACTTGCAGAGCTACGGGATGTACTTTGAGAACATCATGCGCGAGCTTGAGATGCCCGCTTTCATCGACAAGACCCACGGCATTATTTTAAATCCCTTCACGGAATATTTAAAAAGCGCTCTTTTGATACTCACCACAGATTACTCCTACGATGCAGTGTTTCACTATCTTCGCTCTGGATTTACCGACTTTTCGGAAGAAGAAACCGACCGCTTCGACAGATATGTAACGAGCCTTAACATCAGGGGCAAGAGTGCTTACAGCAAGCCTTTTAAGAGAAAAGAAAAAGGTCTTCGCGACAAGGCTGTGGCCGAGGAAGAACTTTCTTTTCACAATGACATCAGAAATCGCCTGTTTACCGAACTGTCTGTCCTTGACAGAGAGGCTCACACCGCAGGCGACTTCGTAAGAAACCTCTACGAACTTTTGAAAAACAACCGCTCCTACGAGAAACTGGAAGCTTATAAAGCCCGCTTTGAGGCAGACAACGACCTTTCCAAGGCCACGGAATACGGGCAGATTTACAAATGCATAATGGAACTGCTCGATACCATAGACTCCCTTCTTCATGACGAGGAGATGGATATCGAAGAGTTCTACAGAATATTTGAAGCCGGCATCAGCGAGATAGAGGTGGGTACCATACCCAGAAGTGTCGACCGGGTCGTGGTGGGTGATATCGAAAGAACCCGTATTGGCGAGGTCAAGGCTCTTTTCTTTGCGGGAGTCAATGACACCAACATTCCCAAATCCGGCGACAAAGGCGGCATTCTTTCGGGAACGGAGAGAGAGACCCTGCTGGCTGCGGGCTGGGACCTGGCGCCCACTCCCAGAGAAGAAATGTATACCCAGAGACTTTATTTGTACATGAACATGTGCAAGCCCACGGACAGGCTGTATGTGAGCTTCTGCGGCACCGACACCGAAGGCAAGGGCTTAAGACCGTCTTACCTTATCGATGTGCTGACTTCCTTGTTCACGGACCTTAACATCGAAAGAATCGATACCGCTCCCGACATTTCCCGTCTGGTAACGGTTAGTGAAAGCTTCGGCCAGTATTCCGTACTTTTAAGACAATACGTGGCGGGCAATCTCGACAAGGCCGGAGAGGCATTACTTAAGGCTCTTATAAAGGAGTACAGGGACAAGAATCTTTCTTTGGCAGAAGATATAGAAGATTCTGCCTTTATTAAGTACGTTGCAACGCCCCTCTCAAGGGAGATTGTGCGCCTGATTTACGGCAATACCATATATGCAAGCATCAGCCGCATGGAGCTTTACGCAGGCTGCGCCTATGCACAGTTCCTTAAATACGGCATGAACCTTAAGACCAAAGAAGAATACGGCTTCGAGGCCAGCGACCTCGGCACAATATATCACGGAGTTTTGGACTGCTTCTCCACGGAGCTTGAGAGAAATAACCTCTCCTGGGCCGACTTTACCAAGGAACAAGGCGAAAAAATGGTGGAGCAGGCGGTTAAAACCTTCTGCGAAGACTACGAGCAGGGCTTACTCTCCGATGACGAGCAAAGTGCCTACAAGATTCAGAAGATTACCCGCATTTTAAAGCGTACCGTAGACACCTTACAGTTCCATGTAAAGAGCGGCAATTTCAGACCCGAACATCACGAGTTTGACTTTAAGAGAGAAATCCCCATCGACAGTGACACTGCTCTTCTGCTAAACGGTAAAATTGACAGAGTGGACATTTACGAACAGGGCGACAGGGTTTACGTCAAAATTCTTGACTACAAGTCCTCTCAGCGCGACCTTGATATAACCGACATTTACCACGGCATTCAGCAGCAGCTTGCTTTTTACATGGCTGAGGCGGTTCACACCGAGAGACAGGTTCACCCGGGCAAAAAAATAATACCGTCGGCCCTTCTTTACTACACCATCGACAACCCCATGCTTTCGGGTACCAAAAAGATGTCCGACGAGGAAAAAGAACAGGCCATCAGGAAAGAACTCAGATTAAAGGGCGTTATAGAAGGCAGTGAGGACAACATTAGGAACCTCGACGAAAATGCCATGGGCGACACCCCTGTGCTTCCGGTTTCTTTCAAAAAGGACGGAACACCTTTAGCCTCAGCGGCCTCAAAGGTTCTTACGGAAGAAGAAATGGACGGAATGCTTCAGTATGTGGAGGGCATGGTGAAGAACATAGGCAAGCGCATCAACGACGGTGACAAGCGCATTAATCCCATGTGCAGCGACAAGACCGACGCCTGCAAGTTCTGCGACTTTAAGAGCATCTGCAGATTTGACGAAAAGATTCCCGGATACGTTAAACGTGACGGAAGAGAGATAGACAAAGAAAAAGCCAAAGACATCGTGCTTGGAGGAGATCAAGGTGAGTTATACCTTTTCGACTGATCAACAAAAAATCATAGATTCAAGGAATCAGAACATTCTGGTATCCGCCGCTGCAGGTTCCGGTAAGACCAGTGTCCTTACGGAGAGAATTACGGGACTTGTAAGCGACCCTGTACATCCCACGGATATCGACCGGATTCTGGTGGTGACCTTTACCAATGCCGCCGCAAGAGAGATGAAGGAGCGTATCGGCAAGCGTTTAAACGAAATGCTTGCGGCTCACCCCGAAAGCGAGCATCTTCAAAAACAGGCGACGCTTATCCACAGCGCCCAGATTACCACCATAGACAGCTTTTGCCTGTATCTTTTGAGAAATCACTTTACCAAGGTTGATGTGGACCCTTCTTTCAGAGTGGCGGGCGAAGGCGAAATCGAGCTGTTAAAAGAAGACGTGCTTAAGGACGTTATCAAAAGAGCCTATGAATCCAAGGACGAAAACTTCTACCACACGGTAGACTGCTACTCCAAAAAGGACAACGACAATTCTCTCGAAGACAGCATAATGAAGCTTTTTGACTATGCCATGAGCTATCCCTATCCCTTGAAGTGGCTCGAGAAGCGTCGTACAGACTACGAATACGAATCTCTCGAAGCTTTTCGCGGAAGCGACCTTATTAAAGACATCAAGCAGGCTGCCTGCGAGGAGATAGGCGACATTCTTACCCGTATAGAGAGCGTCAGACGTGAGTGCTTAAGACCCGGCATGCCCGGGGGCTATGAACCCACCATAGAAAATGATTATGAAATCGTTTCCGCCTTCAGGGATTCCTTGCCCGGTATGGACTTTGACGAGATCGGGGCTTCTTTTGAACTGTTTTCTTTTGGCAAGCTTGCCTCGGACAAAGAAGCCGGAGAAACCGAGCGAAAGTACATTCAGGACCTCAGAAAAGAGTACAAAAACACCTTCGCCAAAATCGGCACCGACTACTTCTTTCAGTCCGCTGAGGAATACTATAAAGACATGCGTGCCACTGCACCGGTTGTGTCCAAAGTTATCGACCTTGTGGAGGATTTTCTTGAATCCTTTGCGGAGGCCAAAAGAGACCGCGGCGTAATCGATTTTTCCGACATGGAACATTTTGCCGTTAATCTTCTGGTGGAGGACTTCCATGATGACGGCACCTATGTCATAAGCGATGTGGCAAGAGACTACAGAGACTATTACCGCGAGGTTATGGTGGACGAGTATCAGGACTCCAACCTGGTGCAGGAGCTCATAATCCAGAGCGTTTCCGGCGAGAACACCGAGGGCATTCACAACCGCTTCATGGTAGGCGATGTCAAACAGAGCATCTATCGCTTCCGACTGGCCCGTCCGCAGATTTTCATGGACAAAACCGATGCCTACAGCAAGGACGCCGATGCCACCCACAGGCTTATTACGTTAAAAGAAAACTACCGAAGCCGCGGAAGTGTCATAAACAGCGTAAACGCAGTATTTGAAAACGTTATGTCCAAAGAACGGGGCGGCGTTGAGTATGATGATGACGCACGCCTTTATAAGGGTGCCGATTACCCCGAGGATACAGAGGACAACATCACGGAGCTGATTCTTGTAAACAGCGATGAAAAGGCTGCAAAGGCCAGAGAAACCGAGGCCGCAAAGATAGCCCTTGCCATTAAGAATGCCAAAGCCGGTTTTAAGGTGAAGGACAAAAAAACAGGGGAAATGAGACCTGTATCCTACGGTGATATGGCCATTCTTTTACGTTCCCCCTCCAAATGGCGCAATATTCTTAAGGATGCCCTTGAAAATGCAGGTATTCCCTATCACATCGAGGGAACAGGCGATTTCTATGATACAACCGAAATCAGGCAGGTTATAAGCTTTTTAAAGATAGTGGACAATCCCCTTGACGATATTTCTTTGTATGGGGCCATGACCTCTTTCTTTGGCCGCATGAACGACGAAGAGTGCGCCCGTGTAAAGGCCCTCGGCGGCGCGGGAGGAAGATTTTTCTATGACAAGCTGGTAAGCTATCACAAGGATTATCCTGATGATGAGAAGACGACGGCCTTCATGGACCTTTTGAAGCGATACAGGGACCTTTCCAAGATTCTGCCCATAAACGAACTTATTTCACGGCTTTTTGACGAAACCGGCTACAAGCATATCGTATCGGCAATGCCCGACGGCGAGAAACGCCTGGCCAACGTCAACATGCTGGTGCTTAAGGCTGCCGAGTATGCCAAGACCAGTTTTTACGGCCTTTTCCACTTTTTAAGATACGTGGAGCTCATTAAGAAGTTAGATCGCGACGAGGGCGAAGCCAATACCTTTGACGAGAATTCCGACGTGGTCAAGGTCATGAGTATTCACAAGAGTAAAGGACTTGAATTCCCCCTGTGCATCGTGGCGGGTATCGACGAGGCTTTTATAGAGAAAGACCTGCGTGCAGAATTCGTAACGGACATTGACGAGGGAGTAGGTGCTTCCTACATAGACCCGGACGGCCGCGTGAAGCGCCATACACTCAAGAAAAAGAGCATCATCCACAAATCTGCGAGGGAACTGGTGGGTGAAGAAATCCGCCTTCTTTATGTAGCAATGACCCGTGCCAAAGAAAAACTTATTCTGATAGGTTTAAAAAAGGACCCGGAGGAGTGGCTTTCAAGAGAATACGTCGGCAAATACAAGTCATATCTTGACCTGATAAAGCCGGCGGTTACACTCGCTGCAGCTTCATTGTTCAAAGTGGAAACCTGCGACTCTGCCGATATCCTTACGGAAGAGACCGCCGAGGTGCTTGAAAATATAGCTTTAAGAGAGCGCTTGGACAGTACTGAGGGCACCGATGAGACTCTGTACGAAAAGCTTAAAGAGAGGTTTTCTTTTGAATATCCCCACAAGGCGCTGGCGCGTCTTTACACCAAGACCACCGTATCCAACCTCAAGATGGCGGCTATTGAAAAAGAAGACGACGGTTCCTTTAAACCCTTCGAAGAGAACGAACCTTCAGAATACGTGCCCCTGTTTGCCGGAGGCTCCCATGAGGTCAAGGGTACCGACCGCGGTACAGCTTACCATGAGATTATGCAGCTTACGGACTTTGCGAAGGTTGTGGACAGTACCGACAAGACCGCGGCACTTACGGAAGAATTTGCCCGCATTGCAGCCCTGGGCAGAATGTCCGAAGAAGATATCGCCAAGGTCAGAAAGGACCGCATCAGGGCATTCTTTGAGACGGAGCTGGGTCGCGAAATGGCCGAGGCAGACAGAAAGGGTAATCTATACAAGGAACAGCCTTTCGTCATCGGTGTGCCCGCTTCGACGGTGGAAGAAGGATTCTCCGAGGATGAAACCATTCTGGTGCAGGGGGTTATTGACGCTTTCTTTGTACAAGGCGACAAGGTCAGTGTTGTGGACTACAAGACCGACAGGGTTGACACGGCTGAGGAACTTATAAGACGCTACAGAAAACAGCTTGAATACTACGGCGAAGCGGTGGAGAAACTGACGGGGCTTAAAATTGACGGATTGCTGATATATTCTTTTGCATTGGGTACCGTTGTTGTGGTAAGATAGATAGGGTGCAATTTATGCCCAATGAGAACCTAAAGGGGACGTTATGGACAAAGATACAGGCATTATCCTTGAGGGTGGCGCTATGCGCAGCATTTTTACCGCAGGGGTAATGGATTTCTTCCTTGATAAGAATATAGTGATGCCCAATGTCCTGGCTGTTTCGGCGGGAGCCTACGCGGGCATGAATTATGTGTCCGGCCAGAAAGGCAGGATTATCACTTCGGTGGTGGAGCCCATGGCCCATGAGAAGATGTTAGGCCCCGGAGTATTTATGAAGACCGGTGAGTTCTTTAACATGGATGCTTTGTTTGACAGGATTCCCAAAGTCGACAGTCCTTTTGATTTTGAAGCCTTTAAAGCATCAGGCAAGCGCTTTATAACAAGCGCCATCAACTGCCTTACGGGAGAACTTCACTATTACGATAAGTTTGACAGTCTTGATGAGTTCTTGCATGTCATAAGAGTGGCCAATTCCCTGCCGCTTCTTGCCAAGATGGGCTACATCGACGATATTCCCATGATGGACGGCGGTATGGCGGATGCAATACCCATCAGGCGTGCCATCGAGGAAGGATGGAAGAAGATAGTGGTGGTATTCACCAGAGAAGCTTCCTACCGCAAGAGCGCTCACGGAGACATCTACAATTCCAAAGTTGTCAAAAGAATGTACAAGAAATTTCCGGGACTTTTAAAGGCTATCGACAAGCGTCCCGCCACCTACAATTCCTCCATCGAGATGCTAAACGAAATGGAGAAGCGCGGTGAGGCCTTCGTAATCCGCCCCACCAAGGTTAAGCTTACCAACAACGAATCCAATCCCGAAGTCCTCAAGGAATACTACAGAGAAGGCTACGCGGATGCGGAAGCACGTTATGATGAGCTTATGGAATATCTTAACAGGTAAGAATAATTAATCGGAGTTAAAGGGTACTTTATGCAGGTACTTGGCTTAACTCCGATTTTTTTCTTGCAATCCTTTTGATTTTGTATTTTAATTAATTTGTTTAAATCTATTTGAGAGGACAAATCTATGCAGAAAACATTGATTCCCGAGGGTTACACCCCCGCCCTTAACCTTCACGACACGCAGATAGCCATTAAGACCGTGAAGGACGCTTTTCAGTCACTTTTGGCGGAAAGACTGAATCTACTCAGAGTTTCGGCTCCCCTTTTCGTGGACCCCAAAGAAGGACTCAATGATAATCTTAACGGTGTTGAGCGTCCCGTTACCTTCGGCATCAAAGAGCAAAAAGAATACGAGGCTGAAATCGTTCAGTCCCTTGCAAAGTGGAAGAGATACGCACTTAAGAAATACGGATTTAAGTTCGGCGAAGGTCTCTACACCGATATGAATGCCATCAGACGCGATGAAGTTACGGACAATATCCATTCAATCTTCGTAGACCAGTGGGACTGGGAGAAGATTATATACAAAGAACAGCGTAATCTTGATACCCTCAAGGACGTAGTAAAGGACGTTTACGCAGTACTTCGCAAGACCGAGAAATATCTTGCCATCCAGTACGACTACATCGAGGAAATCCTTCCTCACGACATTTTCTTTATCACATCTCAGGAACTTTTGGACATGTTCCCCGAGTACACGGCCAAAGAACGCGAGTACTACATCACCAAGGCCAAAGGCGCCGTATGCATCATGCAGATAGGCGACAAGCTTGAAAACGGCGAGCCCCACGACGGACGTGCTCCCGACTACGATGACTGGGCTCTCAACGCTGACATTTTAGTTTACTATCCCGTACTCGACATCGCTCTTGAATTATCCTCCATGGGTATCAGAGTTGATGCCAA
>CAMNCH010000091.1 GCA_946534145.1 uncultured Lachnospiraceae bacterium | reverse complement strand
CCCAAAATATCTGCATTCTTCTTATACGCTTTGTGCCACTGGGAGATCATTTTCTTTTTGGCATAGTTTTTGGTGTTTTCGGCGTTGAAACTGCGGTAAAGGGCCAGGCGCTCTTCCGTGAGGCGGCCGTCGGCCAGGGCGACTTTGATGGCGCAACCGGGCTCTGTGTCGTGGCGACAGTCGCTGAAGCGGCACTGCGCCTCAAGTTCTACTATATCTGCGAAGGTTTCACTGATGCCTTCACCCGAGTCTGTAACACCGATTTCCCGCATACCGGGAGTGTCGATAAGCGTTACTCCGTCGCCAAGGTCAATAAGCTGTCTATGGGTAGTGGTATGGCGACCCTCTCCGTCATCTTCTCGTATTTCTGCGGTTTTCATGACTTCACGACCGGCCAGGGCATTTATAAGAGTGGACTTGCCGGCTCCAGAAGAACCCAGGAGACAGATTGTTACTCCGGGTTTTAAATACTCACGCAATTCTTCCAATCCTTCATCCAAAACAGCGGACACCACATGCACCTTAATCCCCGGCGCAACGGTCTCCGCTTCCACGCGGAAACTCCATGTATCTTCGCACAGATCCGCCTTTGTCAGTATCACCACCGGTGTTACTCCGCCTTCCAGCGCTACACTGGCATAGCGGGCGATTCTGCCGTAACTGTAATCTTCGTTAAGAGATGTCACTATAAATGCGTAATCCGCATTGGCCACCATATACTGATTGGTGGCTGTCTTGGCCTGGTCGGGACGCTTCAAAACGCTCTTGCGCTTACACAAAGAATCAATCATTGACTCCCCGAAAGGATTAAACTTAAAGGTCACGTAGTCCCCAACAATAGGAAGTTCCTCGGCATAATCCGCCCTGAAGGCACCCTTAAGCTTCGCATCAATCTCTCTGCCAAAGAAACTCACCGTCAAGCTGTTCTTCTTGACCGAAGCCACGCGCCCGAGCCTCTTCTCATGCACCGGCTGGCACGGAAACTTAAGCGGCTCCATATAAGGGAATCCCTTCGTAAACTCCGCCACTGCTTCCGTATCTTCGCACTTCTCAAAATCCGCACTCTCGCTGAACTTTCCGTGAATCGCCTTAAACTCCTCACTTAAAGGCAGGCACATAAATGCATCGAAGTTTCTGCCGTCCTCCGTGGTGATACCGTATTTGTCGCAGGTTTCGAACCCGAACTTCGGGTAATACTCAGGCTCTCCGAATATCACTATTCCCGCATATCCGGCTTTTCGCGCCAAAGAAACCGACTCCTCCAAAAGTCTCTTTCCGACTCCCCTGTTGGTATAAAGCGGCTCCACGCAAAGGGGTCCGAAAGCCAGTACTTCATGTACCGTATCCCCGTCCGTAACCTTTGCCCTGCTGTAGAAAATTCCTCCGACTATCGCCCCGTCAGCCTCAGCCACCAGGCTAAGCTCCGGTATATAGTCCGCAGATTTCCTTAAAATGTGCACCAGATAGTGCTCATTGCACCCGGGCCCGTACACATTCCAAAATGCCCGCATTGTCATAAGTTCCGTGTTAAAATAATCGTTTTCTGTTTCTGTTCTGATAATAATGTTCACTGTCGTAGTCTCCGTTTCTTAAATAAATGGTAATCCGTACCGAAGACCTGCAGCCGCGACGACGCGATTAACGCGAAAAAGATAAAAAAAGACATAGAAAGGCCGTGACTATTAAGCCACGGCCCTTAAAAATCGCACACTAAAACTGGAATCCGAAAGCCGAGGTCTTCGCAATGTTAAAAACTTTTTCAATTGTCATCGCAGTCATTAAAAGTACCTCGCTTTCTTAATTGATGTATTCATATTATCAATGTGCACACTTAATGTCAACAGCCTCAGCCGATTTCCCTGATTCTTTCCACAACAGGGGTTTTCGAAAGGCCTTTGTAAGCTACGAAAGGAACAGCAAAACCGATGATTGCAAACACGGGAATCATAATCGCCACCGGTGTTACTGAAAAATGTCCCGAATAAAACCAGAACATATTGGACATCAGACCGTTTAAAACCGGTGTGAAAGCCAAAGAAAGTGCAAACGCAATCACTCCCGCACCCACGGTATAAATAAGTCCTTCCGTAACCAGCATGGACTTAACCTGCCCGCCGGTCATTCCGATAGCCTGCAAAACCGCAAGCTCATTCTTTCTGGCAATAATGCCCGCCATCACGGCATTAAAGAAGTTAAGCACTCCCACAATACCGATGATTCCGCACAGCACGCCACCGAGTATCAAGAACATTCCCTTGAAATCATTAAACTCCTGTCTGCTGACAGCCTTACTCTCGTACTGATAGGACGATGAATCTTCGCAGAAGGCTTTAATAAAGGCTTCTGCCGCATCTTCGGAAGCATTATCGGGAGTGTCAAAAGAATAAAACATTGGAATCATCTTCTCTCCCACATCCCCCTCAAGGGTTTTCGCGCTGATGACAACGTTGCAGCATAAACTTCCGTATCTGGGGCTGATGGCATAGGGTACGCCCACATATGCCGCTACCGTGTATTCGCATTCTTTGATTTCAGTATACACAGTCTCAATATCGTTAGCATCGGTCACTCCGTCTACATAAGCCCCGCCGGTCTTCGTATCAATCACTTCGATTCCGTCGGCGTAAGCAATTCTAACCTTTTCACCTACCTTGGGTGCATCCGGGTCGGTATAAATGTTTCTGGCCTCATCCTTGTTAGCCATAAATGCCACATATCTGCCGTTTGGATCTTTTAACAGATTTACATCGCCTTCGTAGCATACCAGTTTATCAATAAGAACATCGTCCAGACCTTCCACAACGGCATTTTCCAGATATTCACCGTTTTCGCCCCTCGACAAACTATCGATATATTCAGGATATTTCTCTGCAAATCCGTTGTAAGTATCCTCGTCCACCACCATTCTTGTATAGCAGTCGGCTTCATAACCCTTACCTTCGTCGACGGCATTCACATTTTCTCTGATATAAGCTATATCGTTCATGAAACTTTCGTCGTACAAAGAACGGGCGCCTTTAAACTTGAAGTATCCGTTGCTGCCCACCACAAAGTCCTTAACGGTCTTTGATTCAAGCCATTTTTCGGTATCAAATCCACCCACAAAAAGGTTCACGCTGTTTAACACCACAAGTGCCAAAGCAAGAGACACGAATACGAGAATTGTTTTCTTTTTGTTTCTGCCCATGTTGGCAAAGGCCATTTCGGTTACGCGGGCGCCCTTGGTGGTCTTCTTCTTTTTGCTGATGTCGGCGCCTTCCGTGTATCTTAAGGCTTCCACGGGAGAGACCTTAGCAGCCAGGCGTCCGGGCTTGGATGTAGAAAGAAGGACTGTCACTATCTCGAATGCCGCAGCAGCCACAAAGATTATGGGGGATGCGCTGATAGTCAGGGATTTAAGGGGAATCGTGCTGGTCTTAAGCACCATGCCCGTAAGTCCCGCACCGAGGCCGTAGCCTGCCAAAAGTCCCACGGGAATTCCTATAAGACAAAGAAACAGCGCCTGAATCCTGATAATTCTCTTAAGCTGTCCGGGAGTGACGCCAATAGTCTTGATAAGTCCGTAAAATCTGATGTCCCCCGAAACCGAAAGCTGAAAAACATTATAAATAATCAGGTAGCCCGTAAAGCCCACAAGAAGGGAAAAAGCAAGGATGCTGACAATTGTTCCCATGGATGTAATATCTACGGAGTTATCAACTGTAAGATAACCGGGATTGACGCCGTATCTTATGTAATTGTCTGCAGTTTTATCCATAAGCTCGTAGCCTGCATCAATGGCGATCTCAGCCATGGTTCCGTCGATATCCGCGGAAGAACCCAGCATAATATTCATGTCGGTTCTGAAGGGGCCGTAGCCCTTTTCGCCTGCGATTTTCATGAAATCGTCCACATATTCTTTTGACACGTTTACGAAATGAGCCGGGCAGACAGGATCGAACTCCCAGTAACCCGCAAGTACGAAGGTATCAGTGTATATTGCGGAGTCATCCGGTTCACCGAGGATGTTAAAAGAAAGCTTCACCTCTGTCCCAAGCTTAGGCTCAATGCCCAGAAGTTTCAGAGCTTCCGAGTCCATAATCACTTCGTTTTTCGCAGTGGGCAAGTGACCTTCTTCTAACTTTATGTAGCTCCACTTGGTGGTGTTTTCGTCCATGTAGCTGATTTCTGCGGAGCGCTTTTTGTATATCGGAGAAGAGTCGACGCCTATTATGGTGCGGGCGCCCCATTCTTTAATCCTTCTGTCAGTGCTTAAACGGGCAATGTCCTCATCGGTAACGTCCTTGAAGGTTCCGTGTTCGCAGCCGCCCAGTTCTCTGAAACGGCTGGTTTCATAGGAAGATTTAACCGACAAAAGAATGGTAAACAGTGTTGTGAAAAGAATTGCCGTAAGGGTAATGGCAATAATTGCTATCAGGTTTCTTCTTTTATTAGCCAGAAGGCTTCTTAAGGCCAGGCGGCAAACCGGCTTTTTGTTATTTACTTTCATGGCCTATCTCCCTTCCTTTTCGGATACGATATTTCCGTCTTCGATTCTTATGATTCTGTCCGCAAGCTGAGCGATTTCTTCGTTGTGGGTTATCATAACGATGGTCTGGGAAAACTTCTGTGCAGACACTTTTAAGAGACTTAAAACATCCTGACCGGTCTTGGTATCAAGGTTACCGGTGGGTTCGTCTGCAAGAATAATTGCAGGGCGGGATGCAAGTGCACGGGCAATGGCAACTCTCTGCTGCTGGCCGCCCGATAACTGGTTGGGAAGTGCTTCTTTTTTATGGGAAATGCCCAGAGTGTCCACTATAGTATCGATGAATTCTTTGTCCACCTTTTCGCCGTCAAGCTCGATGGGAAGAACGATGTTTTCATATACGTTTAACACGGGCACAAGGTTGAAAGCCTGAAAAACAAAGCCGATTTTTCTTCTTCTGAAAATCGTAAGAGCCTCGTCCTTTAATTCAAAAATGTTTTTGCCGTCCACGAAAACTTCGCCTTCGGTGGGACGGTCCAGACCCCCGAGCATATGAAGAAGGGTGGATTTGCCGCTGCCGGAAGTACCGACGATTGCCACAAACTCTCCTTTTTCAACCGATAAATTGACTCCGCGCAAAGCGTTAACGGTGCTTTCGCCTTTGCCGTAGATTTTCTTTAAATTCTTCGCTTCTAAAATACTCATACCAATCTCCATATTCATCAAAAAAATTAGGTGTGTAAAAGGCTTCACCTTTCCACACACCTATTGTCTCACAGGAATCTTTCAAGATTCTGTCAGAAAAAAAATAAATTATGTCAGTTTTGAAAGATTTGCATCTTTGCGCAGAAAAACGCTGAATTCCGAGCCTTTGCCGGGAACCGATGCCACCTTGATGTAGCCTCCTTCTCCCGCAATAATCTCTCTTGCCAGGTACAGGCCTATGCCCACGCCTTCTTTTTGATGAGCCTCCTCAAGTCGGGAGAATCTTGCAAAAATCTTGGGAATATCCTCTTCTGCAATGCCCGCGCCCGTGTCCTTAATCTTCACGCACACAAACATCTCGTATTCCACAGCGGACAAAGAAACCGACCCGCTATCCGTATATTTAACAGCGTTGTCCACAATATTCGTAAGGGCCTCCGCCGTCCACTTTCTGTCAAAAAACGCCCCCGCATCGCTTGCCTCAAGTTCCAAAGAAAGTCCCTTAAGCTCCGCCTTGTCGCGCATCTCCTCATAAACCGAGCTCATCAGCTCCCCGACACTGTCCATGGCGGGGTTGAGACTCAGTATTCCGTTCTCGAGGCGGGAGAGCTTAACCAGCGCATCGATTAAAAACCTTAGTTTCTCCGTTTCCCTGAGCATTGCTCCGCAGCTGTCCCGCTGTTCGGAATTAAGGTCCGACTCGGCAAGCAGTTCTCCGTGAAGAAGAAGGTTCGCTATAGGAGTTTTGGTCTGGTGGGAAATGTCCGAAATAAGGGTCTTTATCTTGTCCCTTTCGTTTTTGACCGCCACCGCCGAAACCGCCGAGGAATTAATATAGTTGTAAAACTTTGATTCTATGCGTGATATTCTGTTTTCGCTGAATTCTTTTTCCGTAAAATCCCCGGCCATGGCTTCGTTAAGCATTTCTTCAAGACGCGCCATAACCTTTCGCGTGCGAATGCTCTGCCATATTCCAAAGGCGATACCGCCCACAGCAAGGGCAATGCAGATGCCTATATACACTTTAGTCATTGTCTTTTACCCACATGTATCCGAGGCCGTAAACCGTCTTGATGTAATCCCTGGCGCCGAGCTTGTCTCTCAGACGCTTAACCGCTACGGACAGGGCATTTTCGTCCACGTATTCAAAGCCGTCGGTCCAGACTCTGTCCACAAGGTTGTCACGGGACAGGGTAACGCCTCTGTTACTTACAAATATCTTTAAAAGCTTTTGCTCGGTTTTACTGAGTACTATCTGCTCGTCTCCGTTGTAAAAGCTCATCTTGTCAAAATCAAAGCGGTAAGGTCCGATGGTGACCGCGTCGCTTTCTTTGGCCGCCGAATCCTTGCGAAGCTGGGTGTTGACCCTGGCGCGGAGTACGCTCAAAGAAAAAGGCTTGGTCACATAGTCATCGGCCTCAAGTTCAAGGCCCTTTACCACGTCCGCGTCGGTGTCATTGGCTGACAGCAAAATAACACGGGTTTTAAGCCCCGCTTCTTTAATCTCCTTTAAAAGCGTAAGCCCGTTTCCGTCGGGAAGATTGATGTCGAGTATCACCAAAGAAGGAACCGACAAAAAAATCTGCTCTCTCGCGCTTCTTAAATTTTCACAGGAGACAATGTTTCGTCCCTCTTCTTTTAAGGCCTTGCAAAGACCGCTGTTTAAGTCTGTGTCGTCTTCGACTATTACGATTTGATGTGTTGTTTTCATGTTCTTTTCTTTATTTCTGATGTTCGTATTCAAGGTGAAGGTTGTCGTAAGTTATGCGCCCGTCTTTATAGTTAAAGTCACCTGTCAGTACCAGCGAATACTCGTAATCGCCCATGCGCTTGTCCGTTATAATTCCGCCTCTTGCGAGGAAGCCAAGCTGCCCGTCTTCAAAGGTTATGCTGAACAAGTCGCCAAAGAGCATTTCCTTATATTTTTCGTCTTCTTCGAATACTCCTTTTAAAGATACGCTTTCTTTGGCGGAGGCAGAACCGTTATCTTCCAGCCAGTAGGTAAGCTCCTCGGTGGATTCATCGTATTCGGCCTTAACCTTGGGATAAATGTTCTCCAGCTCATAATCGTACTGTAAGCCGTCGCTGCCGAGGGTGCAAATAGGCTCCTCCTCACCGGGGTCAGCCACAAAAAGCTTCTCTCTGTAAAAGCCGGTTCCGTGACCGTTGTTAATAGTGACAGCGTACTCGTCTTCACCGTCATTGTCAAAATCGCCCTGAAAAAGTCCGATGCCCCAGCCGTACTCGGCCATCTCATTAATGGGAATGATTCTGTCATTTATGCGAAGTATCATGTAACCGTCTATAAAATACTCGTCATCGTAAACGCAGTACAAAGTCGCGCTTTCATCTTCTGTCTGAGCCGCCACAAAAAACATGGAGCCGTCCTCTTGAAATCCGTCCCATTCCGGGGGATTAGGATGCGCATCGTCCAAATCTTCCAATGTAAGATTTTCAACGACTTTCTGCCATCTCTGCTGCCTTAAGACCTCATATTCTTCATATGACAACTCATCGTCCTCGGACTCGGAATCAGAAGTCTCAGGCTCCTGAACAGAAACCTCCTGCTCTTTCTTCTCCGATACGCTTGAAATACTTTCGGGAACACTCGCTGAACCAACTGCTTTTTTACTGCAACCGCAAGCAAAAGAAACCGTAAAGGCAGTCAAAAGAATTGTTATACCAATCTTACGAATACTCATTGTCTAATCTTCCTCTATACCTCTTATAGTTATTTTTTATTCATTAATTACGGCTTCCAGACGAAGATTGTCATATGTCAAAACTCCGTTTTTGTATATCAGGTCGCCGCAAAGCTGTAATGTCTGACCATAAGGATGAAAATGCCCGTCAGTTTCAACGTACCCCTGGGAAACAAACCCGAGTCTGTCTTTCTTAACCGTTATTTCAAACATGTATCCGAATGTCATACTATGATATGTTTCGCCTTCTTCAATTATTTTATCAAAAAGTAATTTCTTTTTGGGCGATGACGAACCGTCGTCTTCCAGCCAATAAGTCAGTTCGTTGGTATTTTCGTCATATTCTTTTTTGATTTTTGAATAAATATTATCCCGACCAAGCTCCAGGTTATCGTTATTTATGGTACAGACGGGCTCTTCTTCACCGAGGTCCACCACAATAAGTTTTTCTCGATAGAATTCGGTTCCGTGACCATCATTAACTATTATGGCATATTCCTTTTCGCCATCCCCGTCATAATCTCCCGAATGCAGGAATAAATCACTCAAGAAATCAGTATATTCATATATAGGAATAATTCTGCCATTAGTAAGAAGTATCATCATCCCATAAAGATTGTCATATAAATCATAGCCATAAAGAGTAGTGTTCTCTCCTTCAATCATTCCCTCTTTCGTAAACGTTCCTCCGCCATCAATCAAATCCGCTTCAGTAATATTTTCAACGACTTTCTGCCATTCTTCAGCCACTTCGGGTATGCCGTGGTACATGCGTGCTGGGTAATAAAGATTTTCTCCGTCTTCTAGTCTGTCAAAGTTTTGGCAATATACAGATACAAGTTCATCTCCGACATTGAAACATACCAGTTCGGCATTCTCTTCGTATTTGACGCATTTCGGGTTCTCCTGCTTAAGAAGAGGGAAAAAGAACTGTACAGCCTTTATAGGGTCCTTAAAAGCTTCTTTGTCCACAGCCTTTTCGTATACATAATCTATCACTCTCGTGTATTCGGTAAAAGAAGCGTCTGCTGTGGCTTTCTCAACAAAGTCACGAACGGCTTCAGCAGAGTCTGCTCTGAGGCAGCGAAGCTTTGTTGTAAAAAGATCATTAAATTCCCAGGGTGGCGACGATGAGTATTCCCCGTTATTATCTGCTATATACTTGGCATACTCTTCGGGAGTAAGTACCGAAAGCGAGGCGATTGCAGCCGCCTTTCCGTTTGTTTCTTCTTTATAGAGAGCCACAAATATGTTCTTTATACCCTTTTCATCAAAAGAAGCAAACACACACTTACGTTCATGTACTTCCACCAAATGGATTTTGGAATCGTGCCTTTCGTCTTCGTAATCGGTATAACCGTAGTAAAAAAGCTTCTCGTCTTCATCGATGGCGCCTTTATTAAGAAGAGTTTCTCTTACTTTCTCATAAAGGCCGTTGTCAAAAGCAACCTCTGTAGGATAGATAAACTCTTCTTCAATTACTTCAGGTTCTGAAACCGAAACCTCCGTCTTCTTCTCGGATACACTTGAAATACTTTCGGGAACACTATCAGAAATGCTTGCCGAATCGACTGCTTTTTTGCTGCAGCCGCAAGCCAAAGAAACCGCAAAAGCGGTCATAAGAATAGTTAAACTGATTTTTCGAATACCCATTACCCTATTATCCTCTCAACTGCTACTTTTCTTTTTTGGCCGTCAAATACCATTCGTAGGCGATTATGTCGTCTCCGGCATCCTTGACGCGGGCCTCAGCATCCTCAAGAGTGAGGGGCGAACCCATTACCACATCGTCACCGGGCTGCCAGTCAGCGGGAGTTGCTATGTTCTCCTCATCGTGTTTCTGCAGCGAAAGAAGAACTCTCTTAAGCTCGTCAATGTTGCGGCCGGTGGACATGGGATAATAAAGAATGGCTCTCACTATCGACTCGGGATCAATGATAAACACCGCACGAACGGTCTGAGTCTTGGCTACCGTCTGAAGCATTCCGTACTGACGGGCCACGTTCATGGAAATGTCTGCAACTATGGGAAAAGGCACTATAACCGTCCCTTGACCCTTCCAGTCAATATTCTCGATATTCTTAACCCACGCAAGATGTGAGTGCAAAGAATCTATGGAAAGCCCCAGAAATTCGCAGTTTAGGGCCTTAAATTCCTCATATCGTTTGGACAACGCTATAAACTCCGTGGTGCACACAGGCGTAAAGTCTGCGGGATGTGAAAAGAAAATCACCCACTTGCCTTTATAATCCTCGGGAAAGTTCACCTTCCCTTTGGTGGTAATACTTCTGAAAGCCGGAGCTTCATCCCCTATCATAGGCATTCTTGTGATATTGTTTTCGTCCATAATCTAACCCCCAAATGATATCGATATATCATTATCATACCAAACCCAACAAAAATATTGTACTAAAATCTTTAATCTCCGAATTCCTGTGCTATAAAAATAATATCGTTGCCCGGGAAGTAAACCGCAAAGCCCACGTACTCATAATTGTCCGAAAGCATAAGGGCATTGTGGCTCTCGCTTAGCTTAAAGTTTTCAATTGCTTCCGTGACCAAAGAAGCCGTATCAATATCGTAGGATGCGTCCGAATGCTTCTGAAGGTTTTCGCCCTTGATATCAAACACTCCCTTGTATCCAAGGTCATCATATACCGTTAAGAATCTGGTGCCGTTAGGCCTTGTGTGAGAAAAAGCAGACACCTGCTCCTGCACACGCACATTTGC
>CAMNCH010000090.1 GCA_946534145.1 uncultured Lachnospiraceae bacterium | reverse complement strand
GGTTTACATAACACAAACAGGAGACATTCCCATGATTACTTACAACGAATCGGAAAGAATCTTTAAACTGGATACGCCTAACACCAGTTACATCTTCGGCATAGACGATAAATTCGGCTATCTGATGCATTATTACTATGGGCGTAAACTTCGCAATGCCAAAGATAACATACGTTATCTATCGAGACTTTACGATGGCGACGTGCTTCCTGAAGTCAATACCAAGGACAAAAACAGCTTTCTCGACTTTGCTCCCTTTGAATATTCCACAGGCGGAATAGGGGATTACAGGAGCCATGCTCTGGAGATTCTTCTTGAAAACGGTACCACTGCGGCAGAACTTAAATATTTAAGTCACAGGATTACAAAGGGTAAATCCGTTCACGAAGGTCTTCCCGGCACCTTTGCCAAAGAAGGCGAGGCCGAAAACCTGGAAGTAACTCTGACGGACCCTGAAATCGGTCTTACGGTCGAACTGTTCTATGCGGTTTTTGCGGATACCGATTGTATTGTAAGAAGCGCCAAGATTTACAACGAAGGCCAGACTCCGATTTACCTTACCAGAGTTATGTCAACCACATTAAACCTTGACAACAAAGACTACAACCTCCTTACGCTTCACGGTTCCTGGGCAAGAGAACGCCACAAGGAATTCAGAAAAATCGGCCACGGCTATCAGGGCGTTTCCTCAAGACGCGGCGAATCCGGCCATCAGGAGCATCCCTTCATGGCCATTACCGACCGAAACCTTACTGAGACCACAGGCGAAGTTTATGGCTTCAACTTTATATATTCAGGCAACTTTACAGCCGAAGTTTCCCTCGACCAATTCAATCTAATCCATGCAGAAATGGGTATTAATCCCTACAATTTCAAGTGGAAACTTGAGCCGGGGGATTCTTTTACCGCCCCGGAAGCCGTCATGACTTATTCTTTTAACGGTCTCGGCGACATGACGAGAAGCTTCCACAGTTTATACAGGAATCATTTGATCAGGAGCCCTTTCCTTCACATGAAGCGTCCCATCCTCATTAACAACTGGGAGGCCACCTACTTTGATTTTGATACCGACAAGCTTCTTGCAATAGCCAAAGAAGCCGCATCCGTAGGCATAGAGATGCTCGTAATGGACGACGGATGGTTTGGTAACAGATACGATGACAACAGAGCTCTCGGAGACTGGATTGTTAATGAAGAAAAAATTAAAGGAGGACTTAAGTTCCTCGTTGATGAAGTAAACAAACTGGGACTTAAGTTCGGAATCTGGATGGAGCCTGAAATGATCAGCCCCGATTCGGACCTTTACAGAGCTCATCCCGACTGGGCCATTCAGATACCCGGCCGCAATCCGGGACTGTCACGTAACCAGCTGGTGCTTGATATTACCCGTCCCGAAGTTTGGGAGCATACCTGGAACAGCATTAAGACCATTCTTGAAAGCGCCAATATCGAGTACCTTAAGTGGGACATGAACCGTCAGCTGGCGGAGCTTTACAGCGCAGGGCTTCCTGCCGACCGTCAGGGCGAACTCTATCACAGATATGTGCTGGCTCTTTACAGAATGCAGGAGAAGCTTGTTGAAACCTTCCCGAACCTCTTAATAGAGAACTGCTCCGGCGGAGGCGCACGTTTTGACCCCGGCATGCTTTATTACAGCCCTCAGATATGGACCTCCGACGACACCGATGCAATCGAGCGCCTTTCCATTCAGGAAGGTACCGCCATGATTTATCCTTTGTCCACCATGGGCGCTCACGTTTCCGACTGCCCCAATCATGCGGTGGGCCGTGTAACACCTTTCAAGACCCGCGGTCATGTGGCTCTTGCCGGCACCTTCGGCTACGAGCTCGATATTACGAAGATTCCGGTGGAAGAGCGTGCACAGATTCCTTTCCAGGTGGCTCAGTACCACAAATACAACGACCTTGTCAGGGAAGGCAACTACTACAGACTTGCTTCTTTCTCCGACAACGGTGAGTACGATGCCTGGATGGTGGTTTCGCAGGACGGAACAGAAGCCCTTGTTACATACGTAGACGTCTTCAAGCATCCCAATGTTAAGTCGCGCCGCCTTCTTTTGCAGGGACTCGATGCGTCAAAAGAATACAAAGACGCGGAATCGGGCAAAATCTACGGAGGCGACACTCTCATGTACGCAGGCTATCCGCTTCCCGGCACCTGGGGAGACTTTAAGTCTACTCTGATACATCTTGAGTTATGTTAACCAAATAGACTACACATTTCAAAGAGTCCGGTGTGATGCCGGGCTCTTTTCTTTTAACATCACATTACTTAACACTTTTGTAACTTAACAAAACTGCAATTCTATGTAAATTCTCCACAATACGATTAAAACCCCATTGCCACATTCTCACAAAGATTCCCGCAACCCCTTGCAATTCCGCCGATACCATAGTAGTGTGATATTGTAAAGATTTTGTTAAGTTACAAAACCTTACAAAACCATTTTGTAACTTAACTTAAACAAATATTAAGATTATTACCCAAGACAAATGCACCTAAATATGAGAGGATTAAAAGACATGAGTAAAGTAAAGATTCTTAATTGCCCCGATGTCCCCAATATGCCCTGGCAGGAAAGACCCGAAGGCTTAAAGGGCGCACCGGTATGGCGCTACACTGACAATCCCATTATCGAAAGAAACCCCATCGAAGGCGTGGCACGTATTTTCAACAGCGCGGTTATGCCTTTTGAAGACGGCTTTATCGGCGTATTCAGAGGCGAGCAGACCAACGGAGTGCCTTACGTATACCTCGGCCGTTCCAGGGATGCGATTCACTGGACATTCGAGCCCGACAAGGTTAACTTCGTGGACGAAGAAGGCAAGCCCTTCATGCCCGTATACGCATACGACCCCAGACTCGTTAAGGTTGAAGACACCTATTACATTATCTGGTGCGGTGATTTCTACGGTGCTGCCATCGGCATTGCGAAGACCAAAGATTTCAAGACTTTTACAAGAATTGAGAATCCCTTTATTCCTTTTAACAGAAACGCGGTTTTATTCCCTCGTAAGATAAATAATAAATTCGTTCTTTTATCAAGACCCTCCGATTCGGGTCACACACCTTTCGGCGACATCTTCTTAAGCGAGAGCCCCGACATGGAGTACTGGGGACATCATCGCCACGTAATGGGTCGCGGCAACGAATGGTGGGAGTCCGTTAAAATCGGCGGCGGCGCAGCACCCATCGAGACAAGTGAAGGCTGGCTTATGTTCTACCACGGCGTAAGCTCCACCTGTAACGGTTTCGTATATTCAATCGGCGGCGCCATCCTTGATATTAACAATCCTTCGATTGTTAAGTATCGCTGCACCAACTTCCTTCTTACCCCCGAAGAGTGGTACGAGGAGCGCGGCTTTGTGCCAAACGTTTGCTTCCCCTGCGCCACCATTCACGATCCCGCAACAGGCCGCATCGCCCTTTACTACGGTTGCGCAGACAGCTATGTGGGGCTTGCCTTTACGGAAGTTGACGCAGTAGTAGATTACATTAAAAAGAACTCGGTTCTTACAGCTTCCGATACCGAAATCGGAAGAAGATAAGCCATGACATACATAGATTTTAAAAACGGCTTTATTCATCGGGGTGACACCCGCAGGATAAAGAAAGTCATGGCAAGAGCCCTTAAAGGAGAACCGCTTACCATAGCTTTTCTCGGCGGTTCCATCACACAGGGTTCTTTGGCATCCACAGACAAAAACACATACGTATACAAAGTATACGAATGGTGGCACAGCACATTCCCGGACGCTACAATCACCTGCATCAACGCAGGTGTGGGCGGAACCGGTTCGGACAATGCAGTGGCCAGAGCAGACGAGCACGTATTAAGACATCATCCCGACTTCGTGCTCGCAGAGTTTTGCGTCAACGACTGCCCCGAGGATTACTACAAAGAAACCTTTGAGGGCCTTGTGCGACACATTTTAAGAAGCGCGGACAGACCGGCACTCATGCTTCTTAACAATGCTCACTACGACGACAGCCACAACGCCGAAAGCGTCCATCTGCCCATAGAGCGGCATTACGACGTTCCCACGGTATCCTTAAGGCATTCGGTATGCCCTTTGATTGAGAACGGTACCCTTAAATACACCGAGGTTTCGCCGGACGGACTTCATCCCAACGACTACGGTCACACCCTTGTGGCAGAGCTTATTGCCGCTGCCCTTGAGGAGATTTATGAAACCGTAACCGCCGGGGACATAAGGTACAAAGCAACCGACCGCCTTCCGGAGCCTCTTACACCAAACGGCTTTGAACATTCCGTAAGGCTTAACGGAAGAAACTGTTCCCCGACCCTTGAAGGCTTCGTAAGAGACATGAACCCTCCGGAATGCCTTCATTCTATTCGCGGCAACGGATTTCTGGCTACTGAGCCGGACAGCTTCTTTGAACTTGAAACAGAATGCGAGAGCCTTCTCGTTCAATACATTAAATCCGTCAAGAAGCCTGCTCCCATAGCCATTGCCACTGTGGACGGCGACACGGAACACGGCACGGTACTTGATGCCAATTTCACGGAAGACTGGGGCGACTGCCTCTGTACGGTCCCCGTTCTTTTGCACGGAGATTTAAGAAAAAGAAAAATAAAGATAACAATCACCGAGGGCGGCACCGACTGCGTGCCCTTCTATCTGGTGTCGGTAATTGCGGCAAAAAGGCCATGAGAACAGTCGCGGTTACATAGATTTACGGAGATAAAAATGACAGACAGACAGCTTATGTTTTTTAACCCGGTTTTCAAAGAAAAAATCTGGGGCGGAAACAAATTACACGACTTATTCGGATATAACACGGACAAAGACAATATAGGCGAATGCTGGGCCATAAGCGCTCAGCCCGGAAGCGAAAGCACCTGCACCACAAAGGGTTTTGAAGGCAAGACGGTTTCAGAACTTTGGAACGAATCCCCGGAGCTTTTCGGACATTACGACAGCGACCGATTCCCCCTCCTTGTTAAGTTTATCGATGCCAAAGAAGACTTATCCATTCAGGTTCACCCTTCCGACGAATACGCACGTGTCCATGAAAACGGTTCCCTCGGCAAGCAGGAGTGCTGGTACGTATGCGACGCTCCCGAAGGCGAGCACGTAATCCTGGGACACAATGCCAAGACCCGCGAGGAATTCAACACTCTCGTGGATACCAAGCGTTACGATCAGCTTTTATGCCTTAAAAACATTAAAAAGGCGGATTTCGTTAAGATTGAGCCGGGTACCGTTCACGCCATCATGGCAGGCACCATGGTGCTCGAGATTCAGCAGAATTCCGACATAACCTACAGATTCTACGATTACGACAGACTTGAAAACGGCAAGCCCCGTACCCTTCATCTTGAGCAGGCCAAAGAAGTAATAAATGTTCCCGAGACCAACGGCTTCATTTATTCCACCACGGACGAGGCGGGAATCCATGAACTTTATTCCTGCAAGTACTTCACCGTCGGCAAGATTAACGTTAAGGATACGTTTTCTTTTGATACCAATGACGCTTTCTTTTGCACCGTAACCTGCGTGGAAGGAAGCGGCACCGCAGACGGAACACCCATCAGTGCCGGCAGTAACTTTATAGTTCCGAAGGGTTACGGCACGGTCACGTTTGAGGGCAACATGACACTTATTGTTTCCAGACCCGAATAGAGAAAATTATGAGCAAAGACGTAACAATGCGCGATATTGCCCGTAAACTTAACCTCAGCGCGGTTTCTGTTTCAAAAGCGATATCCGGCAAAGAAGGAGTCAGCGACTCCGTAAGAGATTTAATACTTACCACGGCGGCCGAGATGGGCTACAAATACACTACAGCCTCCAAGGACCGCTCGCTCCACTACAATGTGGGTGTAATGGTGGCGCAGACATTTATATCCGATTCGGCTTTTTATTCCAAACTGTTTCAGAATATAGCCATTGAGTTTGGCAAGGCGGGTCATTCCTGCACCCTTGAGATTTTGAGCCACAGGGACGAGCACGACGGAACATTGCCCATGAGCGTTACGGAAGGGCATATAGACGGTCTTATAGCTCTCGGTCCCCTGACGGAGCCCTGCATGAAGAGCGTTCTTTCTTTGGAGACTCCCTGCATTTTCGTGGACAATTACGCTCCCGACGACAACCTCGACAGTGTGGTAAGCGACAACGTATACGGCTCCCACATGCTGACCAATTACCTGGTCAAAAAAGGCCACAGAAAGATTGCCTATGTGGGCACCGTCAATGCCACCAATTCCATTACCGACAGATATTTAGGCTACATAAAGGGCCTTATGCAAAATAACATTCCGGTAAGAGACGATTATATTCTTCCGGACCGTAACGAACAGGGCTACATCGAAGAAGTGAAGCTTCCCGCGGACATGCCGGATGCTTTTGTGTGCAACTGCGATGAGGTGGCATACCACCTTGTAAGGCAGTTGGATGGTATCGGCATTAAGGTGCCGGAGGACGTTTCCGTGGTGGGCTTTGATGATTTTATTTTTGCTACGGTATCCAAGCCACCTCTTACCACCTTCAAAGTCAACATGGAGGAGATGAGCAAGAGTGCGGTATCCCTTATGATTGACAAGATAAAAGACCCTCACGGCTACCACGGAAGACGTGTGGTAAGCGGAGAAATAATAATCAGAGACTCTGTAAAGGACAGGTAAGCGGTCATGATTCATGAAAAATACTATGAACTGAAAGTTAAACAGGAAGCCCTTCTCAATAAAAAGAATGAGAAGTCAGACTTTTACAACGGAATCTTTGACAGATATGAGAATCCGGTACTGACCCGTGACATGATTCCCCTTCACTGGAAGTACGATCTTAACAAAGAAACCAATCCTTTCTTTATGGAGCGCCTCGGTGTCAATGCGGTTATGAATTCAGGCGCCATCGAGTTAAACGGCAAGTTCTACCTGGTGCCCAGAATCGAGGGCAATGACAGAAAGTCTTTCTTTGGCGTGGCGGAGAGTGACAGCGGCGTGGACGGATTCAGATTCTGGGACAAGCCCATCCTTCTTCCCGACACCTGCCCCGAGGAGACCAACGTATATGACATGCGCCTTACCAAGCACGAGGACGGCTGGATTTACGGCGTTTTCTGCTCCGAGAGCAAGGACACCAAATCGGGTGACCTCAGCGCGGCAGTGGCGGCAGCAGGCATAGTGCGCACCAAGGATTTAAAGACCTGGGAGCGCCTCGACAACTTAAAGACCTTAAACTCCCCTCAGCAGCGTAACGTGGTGCTTCATCCCGAGTTTATAAACGGCAAATATGCTTTTTACACCCGTCCCATGGACGACTTCATCGAGACGGGTTCCGGCGGCGGCATAGGCTTCGGACTCTGTGACGACATCGAGCATGCGGTAATAGACAAAGAAATTATCACTAGCCCCCGTCGTTATCACACCATCACCGAAAGCAAAAACGGTGCGGGCGCAACCCCCATAAAGACCGAAAAGGGCTGGATTCACATTGCCCACGGAGTACGTAACACCGCTGCGGGATTGAGATATGTTCTTTATGTATTCGCAACGGATTTGAATGACCCTTCCAAGGTTATTGCGGAGCCCTCCGGTTTCTTTCTCGCTCCTCTCAAAGGCGAGAGAGTGGGAGACGTTTCCAACGTGGTATTCTCAAACGGCGTAATTGCAAGGAATAACGGCGATGTCTATATTTATTACGCCTCAAGCGACACCCGTTTGCACGTTGCCACCACCACCAAAGAAAAACTCATGGACTATTGTTTTAATACCCCGAGCGATCCCTTAAGAAGCGTCGATTGTGTTAAGCAAAGAATTGACTTAATTGACAAAAATTTGGAACTTTTGACGAAGTAAGATACAATTCGAACAATTCAATTCGTTCTTTTTTACGCCTCTTGTGTTCTTGCGTGGCGTACATAACTGTGTTATAATATTTTCTGTGCGAGCATCCTGTACACATGTACAGGATGTTTTTGACGCAAAACGGCAATTATATAGAGGGAGAAAAAGAATATGACAAAATGGGTTTACCTTTTCGAAGAAGGATCCGCTGACATGCGTAATCTTTTGGGTGGTAAGGGCGCCAATCTCGCCGAGATGACCAACATCGGCATGCCTGTACCCCAGGGATTCACCATCACAACAGAGGCTTGTACCCAGTACTACGAGGACGGCAAGAAGATTAATTCCGAAATTCAGGCTCAGATCGACGAATATGTTCTTAAGCTTGAAGAAATGACAGGTAAGAAGTTCGGGGACAAGGAAAATCCCCTGCTTGTATCCGTTCGTTCCGGTGCACGTGCATCCATGCCCGGTATGATGGACACTATTCTTAACTTAGGTTTGAATGAGGATGTTGTTAATACATTGGCAGAGAAGTCCGGCAATCCTCGCTGGGCATGGGACTGCTACAGAAGATTTATCCAGATGTTCTCCGACGTCGTTATGGAAGTCGGCAAGAAATATTTTGAAGAGCTCATCGACCAGATGAAGGCTCGTAAAGGCGTTACTCAGGACGTAGAGCTTACCGCAGAAGACCTTAAAGAACTTGCTAATCAGTTCAAGGCCGAATACAAGGCTAAACTTGGTGAGGACTTCCCCACCGATCCCAGAGTTCAGCTTGAAGAAGCCATTAAGGCAGTATTCCGTTCATGGGACAATCCCCGTGCCAACGTTTATCGTCGTGACAACGACATCCCTTACTCATGGGGTACCGCTGTTAACGTACAGAGTATGGCATTCGGTAACATGGGTGATGACTGTGGTACCGGCGTTGCTTTCACACGTAACCCCGCTACAGGCGAGAAGGGACTTTTCGGAGAGTTCCTTACCAACGCTCAGGGCGAAGACGTCGTAGCAGGTGTTCGTACACCTATGAAGATTACAGAGATGGAGACAAAGTTCCCCGAAGCTTTCGAACAGTTCAAGAAAGTTTGCCAGAACCTTGAGAACCATTACAGAGATATGCAGGACATGGAGTTCACCGTTGAACACGGCAAGCTCTTCATGCTCCAGACACGTAACGGTAAGAGAACCGCTCAGGCAGCTCTTAAGATTGCTTGTGACCTTGTTGATGAAGGCATGAGAACAGAAGAAGAAGCAGTTGCCATGATCGACCCTCGTAACCTTGACACCCTTCTTCATCCTCAGTTTGACAAGGATGCGGTTGCCCGTGCAAGAGTTATGGGTAAGGCTCTCGGTGCCGCTCCCGGCGCTGCTTGCGGTAAGATTGTCTTCACCGCAGACGATGCCAAGGATTGGGCAGCAAGAGGCGAGAAGGTTGTTCTTGTTCGTCTTGAGACCAGCCCCGAAGATATCGAAGGCATGAAGGCCGCTCAGGGTATCCTTACAGTTCGTGGCGGTATGACCTCTCACGCAGCCGTTGTTGCCCGTGGTATGGGTACCTGCTGTGTATCCGGCTGCTCCGATATCATCATGAATGAAGAAGCCAAGACCTTCACCCTCGGCGGTAAGACCTACTCCGAAGGCGATATGATTTCTTTCGACGGTACCACCGGTATTATCTACGATGGCGCCATCAGAACCGTTGACGCTACCATCGCAGGTGAGTTCGGCCGCATCATGGCTTGGGCTGACAAGTATCGTAAGTTAAAGGTTCGTACCAACGCAGACACTCCCCGCGACGCTCAGAAGGCTCGTGAACTCGGTGCAGAAGGTATCGGTCTTTGCCGTACCGAGCACATGTTCTTTGAAGAGAACCGTATCGATGCATTCCGCGAGATGATCTGTTCCGATACCAAGGAAGAGAGAGAAGAAGCTCTCGAGAAGATTCTTCCTCTTCAGCAGGGCGACTTCGAGAAGCTGTTCCTCGCTATGGAAGGTAATCCTGTTACCATTCGTTTCCTCGATCCTCCGCTTCACGAGTTCGTTCCTACAGCTCCCGAAGACATCGAGAAACTTGCCAAGGCTAAAGGCAAGACCGTTGAACAGATTAAGGCCATCATCGAGAACCTTAAGGAGTTCAACCCCATGATGGGTCACAGAGGATGCCGCCTTACCGTAACTTATCCCGAAATCGCAGTTATGCAGACCAAGGCTATCATCCGTGCAGCCATCAACGTTCAGAAGGCACACTCCGACTGGAAGGTTGAGCCCGAAATCATGATTCCCCTTACCGGTGACGTTAAGGAGTTCAGTTACGTTAAGAAGACAGTTAACGAGACCGCTGAAGCTGAAATCGCTGCTTCCGGCGTAACTCTTAAGTACGAAGTAGGTACCATGATCGAGATTCCCCGTGCAGCCCTTACTGCCGATGAAATTGCCAAAGAAGCTGAATTCTTCTGCTTCGGTACCAACGACCTTACTCAGATGACCTACGGCTTCTCCCGTGACGACGCAGGTAAGTTCCTTGAAGCTTACTACAAGGCTAAGATTTTCGAGAACGATCCCTTCGCTAAGCTCGACCAGAGCGGTGTAGGTCAGCTCATGGAAATTGCCATCGAGAAAGGTAAGTCCGTTCGTCCGGGCCTTCACTGCGGTATCTGCGGTGAGCACGGCGGCGACCCCACTTCCGTAGAGTTCTGCCACAAGATCGGCCTCGACTACGTAAGCTGCTCACCTTACCGTGTTCCTATTGCAAGACTTGCAGCAGCACA
>CAMNCH010000089.1 GCA_946534145.1 uncultured Lachnospiraceae bacterium | reverse complement strand
TATAATGAACATATGAACAGTTGAACATATGAAAGGATAAACATGGACGACAGAATTTACGATTTGGCAGATTTATTTAAGATATTCAGCGATTCCACACGCATCAGGATATTGTATGCGCTCATGGACGGTGAGAAGAGCGTAAGCGAGATATGCGAGGCGGTTGAAATGACACAGTCCGCAGTTTCACATCAGCTTAAGACTCTTAAATCCAGTCACCTCGTGAAGGTGCGTCGTGATGGTAAGGCAATGCTTTACAGCCTTGCGGACGATCATGTGGAGACTATTTTAAAAATTGGAATGGAGCATATCCAGGAGGAGGAATAACATGAAGAAAACATTTATTTTAGAGGATCTTGACTGCGCTCATTGCGCTCAGAAGATTGAGGACAAGGTAGCTTCTTTTGACGGAGTATCAAACTGCAAGGTAACTTTCCTTACACAGAAGCTTGTCTACGATGTAGAGGATGACAAGGCCAAAGAAGTTGAAGAGAAAATGCGTAAATTTGTAAAGGAAACAGAACCCGACGTTACTGTTAAGAATGCATAATGACGAAGAAGATAAAGAAAAAGATCGTAAGAATCGCCATCGGTGCGGTTCTTATGGTGCTTGGAATAATAGCAAGCAAGTTAATAAATGAATGGGTCGGTCTCGGAGTGTTCATTGCGGCTTACGTGGTGATTGCTTACGACGTACTTAAGAACGCGTTTGTAAACATAGCCCACGGAAGAGTGTTTGACGAGAACTTCCTTATGATGATTGCCACTGTGGGTGCTTTTGCCTGCAGGGAGTATATCGAGGCTGTTGCGGTAATCTTATTTTACCAGGTGGGCGAGTGTTTCCAGTCCTATGCGGTTAATAAGTCCCGTAAGTCCATAAGGGCTCTTATGAGCATCAGACCGGACTTTGCCAGAGTGTCCCGTGACGGCACCGAGGTTGAGGTGGACCCTTCCGAGGTTAATATCGGCGAGATTATCATTATCAAGCCCGGTGAGAGAGTTCCGCTTGACGGTGAGATAGTGGAGGGCGCTTCTTCCATCGATACCGCAGCCATTACCGGCGAAAGCATGCCTCGTGATGTGCAGGCAGGTGATAAGGTGGTCAGCGGATGCGTCAACACTTCAGGCGTTATCAAGGTTAAGACGAGCTCAAATTTCGCTGAGTCTACCGTTTCCAAGGTTCTGACTCTTGTGGAGGAAGCTTCGTCCAAGAAAGCCAAATCCGAACAGTTCATTACCGTTTTTGCAAGATACTATACGCCTATCGTGGTTATTTCTGCGGTGGCGCTTGCGGTTGTGGGTACGCTTGTGACCCACGATTTCAGAACATGGATTTACAGGGCCATGACGTTCTTACTTATTTCCTGCCCTTGTGCGCTGGTTATCAGCATTCCCCTTTCTTTCTTTGGCGGAATCGGCGGAGCCGGCAAAAAAGGTATTCTTATTAAGGGCGGTAACTTCATGGATACCCTTTCAAAGGTTAACACCCTGGTGCTTGACAAGACAGGCACCATTACTAAGGGTAACTTCGCACTTGGCAAGATTGAGCCTTCCAGGTATTTTTCCGAGAAGTACGGAAACGACGCGGAGGACAAGCTCATTGAAGTTGCGGCTTACAGCGAGAGCTATTCAACCCATCCGATTGCTTTGTCCATTATCGGACGATATGCAAAAGAAATAGTCAAGGACCGGGTTGAGAACGTTACGGAAGTGGCCGGAAAAGGCGTTAAGGCTGTTGTTAACGGCGTTGAGATAGCTGTGGGCAATAAAAAGCTCATGCTCGATATCGTGGAAGGTACCGACATTCTTGAACTGGATGCCTGTGCCGATATAGATGCGGGAGGAACCCTGGTTTACGTGGCCGAGGGTGCCCGTTATGCGGGACATATGCACATTGTCGATGAAATAAAGGACAATGCGGCCGAGGCTCTTAATTCCTGCAGAAAGGCCGGTATCAGAAACATTGTGATGCTTACGGGCGACAATGAGAAGACGGCGGCAAGCGTGGCCAAGAGCGTTGAGGTAGACAATTTCTACGCTAACCTTAACCCTATGGACAAGGTATCATCCATTGAGAAGATTATGGCTGACGACCCTGCAAGAGTAGTGGCTTTCGTGGGAGACGGTATCAACGATGCTCCTGTTCTTTCGAGAGCGGATATCGGTATCGCCATGGGCGCCATGGGAAGTGATGCGGCCATTGAGGCAGCAGATGTGGTTATTATGACGGACGATCTCTCCAAGCTTTCCGAAGCCAAGAAGATTGCCATTAAAACCCTCAGAATTGTAAAAGAAAACATTGTTTTTGCCTTGGGCATCAAACTGCTGGTACTGGTGCTTGCGGCATTTGGTATCGCCAACATGTGGGCTGCGATATTTGCGGACGTGGGTGTTGCTTTCCTGGCGATATTAAACGCAATGAGAGCGCTTAAGGCGTAAAATAAGGCATTTGTAAATTGTGGCACAGTAAAAAAATATGTTTTACATAGAGGAGATTATGCCATGATGAAATTAGTGTTAATAAGACACGGCGAAAGCGAGTGGAACAAGTTAAATCTTTTCACGGGCTGGACCGATGTTGATTTAAGTGAAAAAGGACGTGAAGAGGCCAAAAGCGCCGGCAAGATTTTAAAAGAAGAAGGCTACGATTTTGACGTATGCTACACTTCTTATCTCAAGCGCGCCATTCACACCTTAAATATCGCGCTGGACGAAATGGACAGAGCATGGCTTCCGGTGATTAAATCCTGGAAGTTAAACGAGCGCCACTATGGAGCTCTTCAGGGCTTAAACAAGTCCGAAACCGCCGAGAAATACGGCGAGGAACAGGTTAAGATATGGAGACGTTCTTTTGACGTAAAGCCTCCGGCACTTACCGCAGACGACGAAAGAAGCGCACACAAACAGGAAATGTATCGAGGCGTCGATCCGGCACTTCTTCCGGCCCATGAGAGCCTTGAGACTACCATCGAGCGCGTTATCCCTTATTTTAACGATGTCATCAAGAAAGATATGCAGGACGGAAAGCGTGTTATCATCGCTGCTCACGGCAACTCTTTAAGAGCGCTGGTTAAGTACTTTGACAATCTTTCCGATGAGGAAATTATCGGAGTCAACATCCCTACAGCGGTGCCCCTTGTTTATGAGTTTGACGATAATTTCAAGGCGGTTAACCACTATTATCTGGGCGACCAGGAGGCATTAAAAGCCAAAATGGACGCAGTTGCCAATCAAGGCAAGAAAAAGTAATTATTCAGGGCGGAGCTTACTGGCTCCGCTCTTAAATTATGCATATTAAAACTTTTTGACGATTGCGGTACCCCGGATGTAGAATACATAGTAGTCAATGTAAGCATCACAAACGGAGCAATTATGAAAAAAGACGATAAGACTAATGTAATGCGCCTCCTTGAGCAAAAGAAGGTGCCCTATGAAAGCCATTCCTATGAACCCGACGCCACCATGACGGGAGAAGAGATAGCGGCCCTGTTAAACGAGCCTGCGGACCATGTATTTAAGACTCTTGTTACTCAGGGCAAGAGCAACGCCTATTACGTATTTGTAATACCCGTAGCGGCGGAGCTTGACCTAAAGAAAGCGGCCAAAGCAGCCGGCGAGAAAGCCATCAGCATGATTAAGCAAAAGGATCTGTTACCCCTTACGGGTTACGTCCACGGAGGCTGCTCACCCATAGGCATGAAGAAGCCCTTTCCCACATTTGTACATGAATCTGCTCAGGGGATTGAAAAGATTTTTGTCAGTGCCGGCAAGGTAGGCTTTCAGATAGAGCTTGCGCCCGCAGACCTTTTTAAGGCTGCAAATTGCAAGACGGCGGATCTGATATGCGAATAATAAAACTCCGAAGCAGTTTAGACTGTTTCGGAGTTAATTTTTTATAATCTTCTGATTTCCACGGTATTGTCACCGTACTCGATGCCGTTTCGGTTTAAGAAATCGGTGAAGCCCTCGATATGTTCGGGCTGACGCACAATCTTCGGTGTGTGGGCGTCGCAACCGATGATGAAGCGGGGCTTGTATTCGCTTGCCAGTTTAAAGAATCTGTCGCAAGGGTACCAGCGTCCGTCCACGAAGCCGTAGACGTTGATTTCGAGAGGAAGCTTTAAGTCAATGGAAGCCTCAATAAGCTTACTCATGTGGCGGCAGTAGATATCGTCGGGACCCGTATAGTTAATAAGATCCGGATGAGCAAGATAGGTAAAGAGCCCTGTCTTCATGCCTTCGATGGTGAAGTCTACGTACGCCTTAAGTCTTTCTTCACTGTCGGTTTTGGAGCCTACGTAGAAGCCGTCTACTTCGTCCTCCACAAAGTGCTGTCCCTGAATGATGTAGTCCAGGGGGTAGTTTTTTAATTCTTTTAACAGAGGCTCAAAGTACTTACGGGTGTATTCCACCTCGTAGCCGATGAGAATCTGTATGTCGTTACGATATTCGTCACGCAATCTGACGAGTGTGTCGGTATAATCCCCAAGCTCCGACATATCCATTCTGATGCCGGATTTAAAGCCTTCGGGATAGGGCTGAGGCGTGTGATCCGAAAATCCCAAAATCTTAAAGCCTTCGGAAATGGCCGCCTCTATATACTCACGCTCGGTACCTTCCGCATGCTTGCAGCGAACCGTGTGAGTGTGGTAGTTGGCTAACATATTTTTTCTCCTGTTATTTCTTTTTAAACATCTGCAGACGGTAAAAGAATGGGTAACCGAACTTGAAGGCAAGATATTTGTGCTTCTTTTTAACGTCCATGTATTTTAAAAGAACTTTTCCTATATCGGAAGCGTCCTTGTAAATACTCTTAATGGTAGGCATATCTGAACGATTTACTATGCGCTTTGTTATAGCTACTATTTCGCCGGCGGAAATGGTGAGCTTTTTGACAGCTATATCATAAATGCCGCGCTCCGTAAGTTCGCGGGCGACGCGAAGCTTGGTGATCGGTTCGTAAAATTTTCTTGAACTAAACGCACCTGCCCTAATAAGACTGGTTTTGGAAAGCGTCTGGCGATATACTGTGAAGTCCGAAATATAAACTTTGGTATTGTCTTTTAACAGGTCGGGAAGCACGTATTCATCCTCACCTATGGGAACGGGAGGGAAACGAAGCTCTTTCCATAATTCTTTTTTGAACAGCTTTGCCCAAAGAACGACGAAGAGAAAGTGATATTTGCTGTCGCATGAAAGATTCAAAACGGTTTTGTAATCCACGACAGAATTAAGATATTGCGGGGGGATGAGTTCTTTTTCCGCCACGGTTCCGTCCTCGCGTTCGCGGATTGCATTACCTATTACATAATCGACGTCGTGGGTTTTGATGGAATCAAGAAGGGATTTAAGGGCTCCCTCCGTCATGGTGTCATCGCTGTCAAGAAAGAAAATGTAATCGCCGGTTGCAACATCAAGACCTGTATTCCTGGCAGAAGAGATGCCTTCGTTTTCTTTGTGCACTGCTTTGACATTTTCGTATTTGGAAGCGTATTCGTCGCAGATGGCAGCGGAATTGTCCGTGCTTCCGTCGTCTACGAGAATAATTTCCGTGTTGACTTCTTTTTGCGAAAGAGCACTTTCTACGCATTTTTGAAGACAGTATTCGCGATTATATACAGGTATAATAACTGAAAGCAAGTCGTTCATGATTTACCTCACTTGCGGTAATGAAGGTTTTCAAGTATCAAATCTACGGTCTGTTCGGGGTTAAGGCCGGTTTCATCAACCTTTAAGGAACAGAAGCGCTCATAAAGGGATGAACGCTCAAGGTAGAGGTCGTCAAAAGTCTGACACTCTCTCAATACTACGCCGCGACCCTTTATATCATGGATTCGTTCCTTAAGAATGTCAAGAGGAAGATACATGTATACAACGGTGCCGTTTTCCGAGAGTTTTTTCATGGCTGTTTCACTGTAAACCGCACTTCCGCCCGTAGCAATAACTGTTCCTTCCGCGTCCAAAGAAGACAGAACTTCTCCTTCAATTTTAATGAAGCCGTCGATTCCGTCTTCCGAAATAATATCTTTTAAAAGTCTTCTTTCCCGCTCCTGAATGCATAAGTCGCTGTCTATAAATTTAAGACCCATTATTTTAGCAAGAATGACACCCACGGTGCTTTTGCCCACACCGGGCATGCCGATTAATACGATGTTTTTATTCATATAGCTTTCCTTTTTTGTGATGATGTAAGAAATTATATCACATTTCCATGTTTACGACTCCTGCGTTTTAGTGCTATACTATGTTAAAGTTTTGTGCGACAATTTAAATAATACGGAGAATTAAGCGTTATGTGGCAGAAGAATTGTTACAGAATAGTGGTCAAAGTGGGTACATCCACACTTACTCACGATACGGGTATGGCCAACCTTCACAGCATCGAGGCACTGGTAAGAGTGCTCGCAGATTTAAAGGGATATGGTCATGAAGTCATACTGGTTACCTCGGGAGCAATTTCCGTAGGTACGGCCAAGATGAGACTGCCAAAACGCCCGAAAGAGCTCAGAATGAAGCAGGCGGCTGCGGCTGTTGGACAGTGCCAGCTGATGCATTTGTACGATAAATTTTTTACGGAATATAACAGGACCGTGGCGCAGATTCTTTTGACCGACGAAGATGTGGCGGATGAAGCAAGAAGAGAGCACCTTAAAGGTACATTTGAGGCTCTTCTTGAGACCGGCATCATTCCGATAGTCAATGAAAACGACTCGGTTTCTTCAGCCGAAATCGAAACCGGCGCGGCTAAGGTCTTAGGTGATAACGACACTCTTTCCGCTATAGTTGCGAAGCTTGTGAATGCGGACCTTTTGATTCTTTTGTCCGATATCGACGGACTTTTTGATAAGGACCCTCACAAGAACGACGATGCCAAAATCGTTCACAAGGTAACGGACATCGACAGCGTAGAGAAAATGGCCGGCGGAGCAGGAACCAAACACGGCACCGGCGGAATGGTCACCAAACTTTCCGCAGCGAGGATTGCCACCGAAGCAGGATGTGACATGGTTATCACAAACGGCGCCCGCCCCGAGGATATTTACGAAATCGTAGCGGGTCGCGAAATCGGCACGAGATTTACAGCCCAATAATCTCTATGAAAGGACATGACATGACAGCACTTGAAATTCAGGGCGAAGCGGCGGTCAAAGCCTCCAGAGCCCTTGCAATAGCCTCCACGGAGACCAAAGACGCAGCCCTTAAAGCCATAGCGGAAGCAATTTCTTTAAACCGCTCCAAATGGCTTGAGGCCAACGCCATAGATATTAAAAATGCCAAAGAAAACGGCATGAGGGAATCCCTTATCGACAGGCTCCTCTTAAATGACAAGCGTGTCGACGACATAGTAAAAAGCATAGGCGAAATAATAGTTCTCAAGGACCCCATCGGCGAAGTGATAGAGACCATCACCCGCCCCAACGGTCTTCACATTGAGAAGCGCCGAGTACCCCTCGGAGTAATAGGTATTATTTACGAAGCCCGTCCCAACGTTACGGTTGATGCGGCGGTTCTTACACTTAAGTCCGGCAATGCCACCATTTTAAGAGGCGGCAAAGAAGCCTTCAATTCCAACCGCGCGGTTGTAGAGATCATGCAGGAGGCTCTCGCATCCGCAGGACTTCCCCGCGAATGTATTTCTTTGGTGCAGGACACCTCAAGAGACAGCGCAACCGAGCTTATGAACCTTACCGAATATGTGGACGTTTTAATCCCCAGAGGCGGCAAGGGCCTTATTAAGAGTGTGGTAGAGAACGCCAAAGTTCCGGTCATCAGAACCGGCGACGGCGTATGTCACGTATACATCGACAAAGACGCAGATTTGGAAATGGGCGCGAAGATTTTATTTAACGCCAAGACCTCCAGACCCTCTGTTTGTAACGCCGCAGAGTGCGCTATCGTGCACAAGGACGTGGCAGCAGACTTCATGAAGATAGCTTATCCTATGTTAAAAGAAAAAGACGTGGCTTTAAGATGCGACGAAGAAAGCTTAAGCGGACTGGGTTCTTTGGCCGATGACAAGGTTACCGAGGCAACTCCCGAGGACTATGGCTTTGAATTCGGAGATTATATTCTCGCAGTCAAGACCGTATCCGGTGTGGACGAGGCCATTGATTTTATAACAGAACACGGCACTCAGCATTCCGAGGCAATTGTTACGGAGAATGCGGAAACAGCCGCTAAATTTTTAAATGCTGTGGATGCGGCGGCAGTTTACTGGAACGCCTCCACAAGATTCACCGACGGCGGAGAGTTCGGTCTCGGCGCCGAAATCGGTATAGCAACACAGAAGATGCACGCCCGCGGTCCCATGGGCCTTAAAGAGCTTACATCGTATAAATACGTAGTAACAGGAAAGGGGCAGGTAAGATGAAATTTGGATTTATAGGAAGCGGTAACATGGGAGGAGCTCTTGCAACGGCAGTCAGCAAGGCGATTAATCCCGCAGATGTATTGATATCCGACATGAACAGACAGAAGGCCGAAGACCTTGCTGCCAAAATCGGCGCAACGGTAGTCACCACCGAAGAACTGGTGGCTCAGGCCGACTTTATTTTCCTCGGAGTTAAGCCTCAGTACCTTGAGAACTTAAGCAACGAGATTAAGCCTTACATCGAAAAAAGAAAGAACAGATTCGTCCTCGTATCCATGATAGCCGGCACTTCCATCGCCGACATCAAGAACTACACCAGAATGGATGCGCCCGTCATCAGAATCGCACCCAACACTCCCGTGGCAATCGGTGAGGGAATTGTTCTTTATACAGGTTCTTTTGAAGTGACGGACGAGGAAAAAGAAGCCTTTGTAAACGGTCTTTCCGAAGCAGGTCTTGTGACCGAGATTCCCGAGAACCTTCACGCAATCGGCTTAACCCTCGGTGGCTGCGGCCCCGCTTTTGTGGACCTTTTCGTGGAAGCTTTGGCTGACGGCGCTGTGGCAAGCGGACTTCCCCGCAATCAGGCACTAGCCATCGCATCCCAGATGGTAGTGGGAAGTGCCAAACTTTTACTTGAGTCGGGCAAACATCCCGGCGAACTTAAGGACGCCGTATGCTCACCCGGCGGTACCACCATTCAGGGCGTAAGAGTTCTGGAGCAGAAGGGCTTCAGAGGCGCTGTGATGGATGCGCTTATTGCGGCTTATGAGAAGAATTTTAATCTCAAAAAGTAATGACAAAGGCTTGCATTTTTGGTGCAAGCCTTTTATAATGATACACGGTTAGCAAACGCTAACCAATATAACGACGAAACAATAATCACTCAGGAGGTCATACAATGAACTATTTGGAAATCGAAAAAGTCATCGGCAGAGAAATCCTTGATTCAAGAGGCAATCCCACCGTTGAGGCAGAGGTATATCTCGTAGACGGAACCGTTGGAAGAGGTACCGCACCCAGCGGCGCTTCCACAGGTGAATTCGAAGCACTTGAATTAAGAGACGGCGACAAGTCCCGCTATCTTGGTAAGGGTGTTACCAAGGCCGTTAACAACATTAATACAGTAATCAATGACGTTCTCGTAGGAATGGACGCATACGATATTTACGCAGTAGACAAGGCTATGATTGAAGCAGACGGCACCAAGGACAAGTCAAAACTCGGCGCCAACGCTATCCTTGCCGTATCAATCGCAACAGCAAGAGCGGCTGCTTTGGCCCTTGACATTCCGCTTTACAGATTCCTCGGCGGTGCTCAGGCAACTGACCTTCCCGTTCCCATGATGAACATCTTAAACGGCGGCGCTCATGCAGACAGCGCTGTAGATACTCAGGAATTCATGATTATGCCCGTAGGTGCATCTTCTTTCAAAGAAGCCCTCAGATGGTGTGCGGAAGTGTTCCACAACCTTAAGGCTCTTATCAAAAAAATGAACGACGTTACAGCCGTAGGTGACGAGGGCGGTTTTGCTCCCAACACCTTAAAGAGCGACGAAGAAGCAATTGAGAAGATTCTTGAAGCCATTAAGGCAGCAGGCTTTGAGCCCGGCCGTGACTTCATGATTGCCATGGATGCGGCAGCTTCCGAGTGGAAGAGCGAAAAAGGAAAGGGCTTCTACCATCAGCCCAAGTCAGGTAAAGACTTCACCACAGACGAGCTCATAGCTCACTGGGAAGCTTTGGTTGACAAATACCCCATTATTTCCATCGAAGACGGCCTTGACGAAGAAGACTGGGAAGGCTGGAAGAAGATGACCGAGAAAATCGGTCACAAGGTTCAGCTCGTAGGTGACGATTTATTTGTAACCAACACCGAGCGTCTTGCAAAGGGTATTGCCAACGGTGCTGCTAACTCCATCCTCATCAAGCTTAACCAGATAGGTTCGGTATCCGAGACACTTAACGCTATCAAGCTTGCCAATAAAAACGGTTATACCGCCATTTCCTCCCACAGGTCCGGCGAAACCGCAGATACCACTATCGCAGACCTTGCGGTTGCTCTTAACACCCGTCAGATTAAGACCGGTGCTCCTTCAAGATCCGAGCGTGTTGCCAAGTACAATCAGCTTTTAAGAATCGAAGAAGAGCTTGGTGATGCTGCGGTTTATCCCGGTATGAAGGCTTTCAACGTGGCCAAATAATTATCCTCTTTAAATACTTTTAATGATGCCGCTTTCTTTGACCGAAAGGCCAGGGGAAGCGGTATTGTTTTTTTACTTACAGTTTATAAATTATTTATTGATTATGTAAAAAAAAGCGCTATAGTATAAATAAAAGGAATTAGCACTCTCGGCATTAGAGTGCTAACAAGAAATATAGGGAGGAGGATTTAGTTATGAATATATCCAAGTTTACGCAAAAGTCCGCTCAGGCGGTTCAGGATACAGAGAAGATTGCAATGGAATACGGCAATCAGGAAATTGAAGAAGAACATCTTCTTTT
>CAMNCH010000088.1 GCA_946534145.1 uncultured Lachnospiraceae bacterium | reverse complement strand
TTTCGCTTGTGTAAAAGGGATAACTGCCGTCGGCGACGCCGACGGCGGTTTTTTTGTGCTCCGAATATCCCCCTGAGAGTTTACCTTCCAGACACGTTCTCACTCTGGTCCTCACGTAACGGACACGTAAGCGGCTTGAGGGACACCCGCTAAGTGCCGACGCTGTGGTAAGGTCCGCAAGGTAAACTCTCAGGGGGATATAGGCGGAGCGAAAGCGCACGTCGCAAACAGGGCTTGACAAAACAGGTCTATCGGAGTAGACTTGCATTAAGTCGATTGCAATAGACCAACAGGAGTATGAAATGGAACACGAAAAACTTTTTGAAGGCGAATACAGATTTATGCAGGTGATATGGGACAATGCGCCGGTGAATTCGGGCAGGCTCGTGGAACTTTGCCACAAGGCATTCGGGTGGAAGAAGTCTACCACCTATACCATGATTAAGAAGATGTGCGAGAAGGGCTACATAGTTAGTGATAATGCCACGATAAACGTGCTTGTAGGCCGTGATGTGGCCGAGAAAGAAGCTACGGTAGAATTTGTGGACAAGACCTTCGGAGGCTCTTTCTTTGACATGTTTGCGGCCTTTTATGGCGGCAAGAAGATTTCAGAGGAAGAAGCGTTGGAACTTAAAAAACTTATTGACGAGTATAAGGAGAAATAGAATGAACGGATTACTGACCGAAACCTCCCGGATTTTCCTGGCTTTTGCGCGTAAGAATATTTTTTTGTCCCTGGTGATTGTGGCTATTCTTGTGGGACGTCTGCTTCTTAAGAAGCTTCCCAAGAGATATTCGTATTTTCTTTGGGCGGGCTTAGGAGTAAGGGCACTTTTTGATATAGGCGTGCACATTAAATTCCCAAAGTTCAGAGCGTCTCAAGCGGAGTCCGGCATAGCCGAGACCATCGGCAGGGCTGTGGAGCAGGGGCAGAAGTACATATTTGAGTTTGCGGCGCCCGAGAGGACTGTGACTGCTGCGAAAGTTTCCCTGACTGCAAGGGATATACTTCCCGCAATACTCTTTGGAATATGGGTGACAGGCGTTCTTTTGATGCTTGTGTACGGAATCTTTAATTACGTTAAGGTCAAAAAGGCCACAGCGGTTTCTTTCAAGGAAGAATCGGGGCTGTATCGGTGCGATTACATCGAATCCCCCATGGCTTTCGGATTTATAAAGCCGAGGGTTTATGTGCCTTCGGACTGCGACATAAGCGCCATGAGTTTTGTGATTGAGCATGAGAAGACCCATATCAGAAGGGGCGACGTTTACTTTAAACTGCTTGCGTTTCTGATTCTTTGTGCATACTGGGTGAATCCCCTTGCGTGGGTTGCCTTTAAGCTCTTTAATCTCGACATGGAGCTTAGTTGCGACGAGGCCGTAATCCGCCGCGCCGGCATGGAGAAAAAAGAAGAGTACTCAAGATGGCTCCTCTACTATTCCACGGAAGAACGTTTCGTAAGCCTTGCCCCCACCGCCTTCGGAGAGACCGACACGAAGAGGAGGGTCAAGAACATCATGAAACTTAAAAAGAAAGGCATTATCGCCACAATAGCGGGCATTGTGATAACCGGAGCAGTAATAGCGGCCTGCTTTATACTGCTTCCTCAAAAATCAATGGCAGAGGGTGATGTATCCGAGAATGTCAACGATTCTGAGGATATCAAGGTGTTAACTGTCGATGAAGATGAAAAGACGGTTAATGATGTCTCCGATACGGAAGAAGTGAATGTCACAGAGACACCCGCTGAGGCTGAAACTATAGTCGGAAGCATAACCTATGATACCGTTACGGAAGACGTTTCTTCGGGCGATACCGAAGAGGCTGAAGTGATTACCTGGACGAGTCCGTTCGCGGTTACAGCTGAGTATTTTGTAACACATGGTTTCGGAGAAATGGGTCAGGATTTTGATACCGGAGCAAAAACGTATCACGGAGCAACCGATTTTGCCGCACCTTTGGGCACAGAACTTCTTGCAGCATGCGGCGGAACTGTTGAAACCGCAGGCTGGGACGGAGAAAGAGGAAATACCGTCGCCATAAAAGTGAATGACGACATATTATACAGATATGCCCATCTTGATGAAATCAAAGTCAAAGAAGGAGACAAGGTCAAAGCAGGTGATGTAGTAGGAACCGTCGGCTCCACGGGCAATTCAACCGGCCCCCACCTTCATCTGGAACTTAAGATAAAAGATAAGTATGTCAATCCCCTCGAGTACATTCAGATTCCGGTGGACACAAGAGAAATATCGGCAGAATAAGGTCTGACCGGCCAAAGAACGTATCAATACAGGATTTACATTCATTTTGAGAGTAATTGCCCACATTTCAGGGCAAAAGAATACTGATCGCCCGGAAAATTAAGTCCAAAACAATTAATTGACTGAAACAGCGATGTTATTTTGATACAATAAGCACAAAAAGCCGCCGCAGCACACGCCGCGACGGCTTTAACTATGCAATTAATTATAAAGCTACGAAGAACTTAACAATAAACAATATTGAAAGCACGTAGGTGAGGATTGATACGTCCTTGGCCTTGCCGGTGCAGATCTTGATGAATGAGTAAGAAATAAGGGCAAGTCCGATGCCGTGTCCGATGGAGCTTGAAATGGGCATTGCGATAAGCATGATGGCCACGGGAATAAGCTGTGATGCATCGGAGAAATCAATCTTCTTAAGGTTGGCAAGCATTAAGAATCCTACATAGATAAGTGCAGCGGAAGTAGCGGCTGCGGGGATGATGCCTGCGATGGGTGCGATGAACATGCACAGAAGGAACATGATACCGGTGGTGATTGCGGTAAGACCGGTACGTCCGCCTGCTTCAACGCCGGATGCGGATTCTACGAATGTGGTAACGGTAGAAGTACCTGTAAGGGAACCTGCTACTGTGCCGATTGCGTCAGAAAGAAGAGCTTCACGCATCTTGGGCATATTGCCTTCTTTGTCTAACATACCTGCGCGGCTTGCGGTTCCGACCAGGGTGCCGATGGTATCAAACATATCGATGATACAGAAGGTAATAACAAGAGTAATGATGGTAACCCATCCGATGCTTACAAATGTCTTGAAATCAAGAGCAAAGAGAGTGGTCTCGGCCATATCGGCAAAAGGAGGCAGGAAAGAAGCATTCTTGAGGCTTTCGAAAGGATTAACCTTAAGGAAGACAGCCTCGCCTGCCCAGTACAAAGCAGATGCACCGAGCATACCAAAGAGTACCGCACCTTTAACTTTCTTGTGCTCAAGGCCGATGATTAAGAACAGGCCAAAGAAAATGGTCACAACGGTAAGAACCATTACGGGGAAGGCGCTGCCCATGGATTCTTTGGCAGATTTAGCAGTAAGGGCGCCAAAAAAATCGCGCATTACATAGGAAGGTCCGCCGTTTTCGCCGTAGATGCCTACGTTGGAACCAAAGCCGATGTTCATAAGCATCATACCGATGGCGGGTCCGATACCGATTCTGATGGGAAGCGGAATGGCCTCAACGATTTTTTCTCGCACATTAAGTACGGAAAGAACGATAAATATCACACCTTCGACTAAGATGATGCAGAGGGCCGCTCTGAAGGACTGAAGATAAGAAAGTCCCGTGATACCCACAATATTGGCCACAACTACGGCAAAGAAACTGTTAAGTCCCATACCGGGTGCCATGGCAAAAGGTTTGTTGGCTACTAAGCCCATAAAGATGGTACCGATTGCTGAAGCAATACAGGTAGCAAGAAATACTCCATTCCAAAGGCTCTGTCCCTCGGCGCCAAAACCCGTTAAGAGGTTGGGGTTAAGGGCAATGATGTAAGCCATTGTCATGAAGGTTGTAAGGCCCGCAATGATTTCGGTCCTTACGGTGGTGTTGTTTTCCTTTAATTTGAAAAACTTTTCCATAATAAGAATCTCCTTCTCAATAAAATAACGATACACCCTCCCCGCAAAGAGGATGTACCGCTTTGCAATTTATTTTCCCACACATACAAGTGTCAGTCAAGGAAGGAAAATCACTTAAAGCGTTTTTTTGTACCTCTTAGTGCCAAAAAATAACCGCTTAGTCAAAAAGCCTTTATTTACGGGCTTTCGTATGTATAATTAAGCTATGAACAACTTTAAAGTTAAAATCGAAATCGATGAACAACTTAATGAGAGCGAAGTGGTGATTCGATGCGGGAAGGTGGATGAAGATGTTTTGAAGCTTCAGAGCCTGATTTCTTCCGCGGCGAGTCAAAAGGAACAAATCGTTTTTTACAAAGAAGATACGGAGTTTTTCCTCCCTTTGGATAACGTCCTCTTCTTTGAAACCGACAGCGGTTGTATAAGGGCCCATACAGCCGATGACGAATTCGATGTTAAGTACAAACTCTACGAGCTTGAGGACAGACTGCCGAGAACCTTCATAAGGGTATCCAAGTCAGCCATACTTAATGTCAAAAAGGTTTATTCCATTACCAGAAATCTTACGGGAGCCAGCAAGGTTGAGTTTCAACATTCGCACAAAATTGTGTATTGCTCCAGAAATTACTATAAATCGCTTAAAGATTCTTTGACAGTTTAGGAGGATAGATATGAAGAAATCGAGAGATTATTTTTCGGGAATTATACTTATTGCTCTTGGTGTATGCCTGATACTTTGGAAGCTGGGCGTACTGGACTTTAAGTTCACATTTTTCGGTGTGGGCTGGTTCTGGGGCGTAGTTGCCATCGGCCTGGTTTTCGTGGCAGTTAACAGTTTGCTTCAGCTTAGCTTCGGCGGAGTATTCTTTCCCGCAGCCATCATTTGTATTATTTTTGCAAAGCCCTGGCACCTTACGGCCATTACACCCTGGCCGGTAATCATTGCCGCGTGCTTGCTTACGGCGGGTTTTGAACATTTTTTTCCGAATCGCTCGGGAAAAGGGAGTTTCCTGAGCAGAAGATACGGATATGAAAGTGACCGTAACCACGCTTATTTTTCTTTGAAAATGGGTGAATCCACAAAATATTTCCGCGACGAGTGCCTTGAAGATGTGGACCTGGTATTGTCCCTTGGTTCCATGAGTGTTTATTTTGACAATGTTACGGTCCCCAACGGTGTAATTAGGATTCACACAAGAACCAGCCTCGGAGAAACCAATCTTTTTATTCCCAAGGAATGGAGGATTGTCAACGACGTAAAAGTTACGGCAGGGGATTGTTCCGTTCAGGGACTTCCGGATGCTTCGGATGAGAACAGCGTTCAGTGCATTATCGACGGAAGAGTATTCTGCGGCGATACCACAATAGAAAGAATTTAGTAAAAAGCATACTTACACCTCCTGTTATCTAAGGGTTTTCTTAAAAGCCGGTTGGTGGTAGAATATTCCTTGCACGGGTTGACGGAAACTGTCTTCCCTGCAAGGAGCTTTACTTTAAATTGGCAGATATAGAATACTTTGTGGAAAAAAGTCACAGGCGTACCCTTTCTTTGGCGGTTAAACCGGACGGTTCCGTTGTGGTAAAGGCACCGCTGTTTGTAAGAAATTCGGATATTAAGCGTTTCGTGGATTCGCATGCGGACTGGATAGCGAAAAATGTTATTAAAAATGCGGCGCGAAGCGAGCGGATATCACATGTGGAGCCCCTTACGGAGCCGGAACTCAAGGCACTGAAAAAGAAAGCGCGCGAGCTCATAATGCCCCTCGTTCATGAATACGCGGAGATTATGGGTGTAACATACGGCACCGTGGCCATAAGGGCGCAGAAGAGCCGCTTTGGCAGCTGCTCCGGCAAAGGCAACCTTAATTTTAACTGTGTACTGGCACTTTGCCCCGAGGGAGCCATGAGATATGTTGTGGTGCATGAACTTTGTCACAGACGCCACATGAATCACTCAAGAGCCTTCTGGAGCATGGTGGAGGATTACATGCCGGATTATAAAGAGCACAGGCTCTGGCTTAAGCGTAACGGCGACGTCTTGATGGCGAGAATAGGGAAACAGGAGTAGGGATATGAGCAAGATTAAAATTACCAACAATTCAAAACTTGTGCTGGGTTTCACCCTTCTTTGCGCAGTGGTTTTGATTCTTAACTATGCTACGGGCGGATATACCAACAAGCTTCTATTCAGCGTATACAGGTCGCCTCTCAGCAATCCTCTGACATATTTCAGATTCTTCGGACATGTTCTCGGGCATGCCAATTTCGAGCATTTCATCGGTAACATCATGCTGATAGTTGTTATCGGCCCCATGCTTGAAGAAAAATATGGCGCCAGAGATTTATTTACAATTATGGTGGTTACCGCTTTTGTAACGGGACTTATTCACTTTATATTTTTCCCGGGTGTTCAGCTTTTGGGCGCCAGCGGCATCGTATTTACATTTATTCTTCTTGCTTCTTTTACCGGCTACAGAGGCGGTACCATTCCCCTTACGTTTATTGTTGTAGCCCTTTTGTATATAGGCAATGAGGTCTATCAGGGCTTCTTTTTGCAAGACAATATCGCCAATCTTACCCACATTATCGGAGGCCTTGTGGGCGCGTTCTTTGGGTTTGTTTTGAATAAAAAGAAATAATTGATACCTGCCTTTTCGGTGCTTTCCGGGGAGGCAGGTATTTTTGTGCGGCGCTGCATATGGGCCCGGGTTAAAAGCTGATATTTGATAAATGTTAAAATTGTGCTATATTGTATTGGGGATATTAGTGAGCCGGAATAAGCCATTGAGGCTTATTCGTAGGCGACCGATAATAAAGCGCTTAAGCGGTTTATTATAGAGAACGGAGATTAAAAATGATTTTTAATGCTATTACATTGCTGGGTGGACTTGCCATGTTCTTGTACGGTATGCGTATGATGAGCGGCGGTCTTAAATCAAGCGCATCCGGAACTTTAAAAAATATAATGGAGAAGGTTACCAACAGCCCCATTAACGCATTTTTGCTGGGTGTTGCGGTAACTGCCATAATTCAGTCTTCTACGGCCACAATCGTTATTACTTCGGGTCTTGTGGCTGCGGGTATTATTTCTTTAAAACAATCACTCGGTATTATTATCGGTGCCAATGTAGGTACCACCGTAACCGGTCAGATAATAAGACTTCTTGATATTGACGGAAGTGCGGGCTCCGTGCTTCAGTTCTTTAAGCCTTCCACACTGGCACCCATTGCCCTTATTATCGGTATCGTGCTTATTATGTTCTGTAAGTTCAGACGTTCCGATACCATCGGTACCATAGCAATGGGCTTCGGTATTTTGTTCTCCGGACTTATGAATATGACGGGAGCGGTAAGTTCCCTTACGGATTCCCCTCTTATGCACGGACTCTTTACGAGCATAGGTGACAATCATTTTGTGGGATATTTAATCGGTGCGGGCGTAGCCTTCGTACTTCAGAGTTCAAGCGCCACCATCGGTATTCTGCAGGCATTTTCTTTCTCCGGTAACCTGACATTTAAAGCGGTTTATGCGGTTATTACCGGTGTGTATCTCGGCGACTGTGTTACCACCGCAATAGTGTGTTCCATCGGAGCCAAGGCCGATTCCAAGAGAGTCGGTATCGTAAATATTCTCTTTAACTTCGGTAAGACGGCTCTTGCGCTTATCGGAGTCAATATTTTTCATGCCCTCGGTTTGCTTGACAGACTCTGGGAAGCACCCGTTAACTCGGGTATAATTGCCGACACCAATACTGTATTTAACCTGGTTTGTGCCGTTTTGCTCCTTCCTTTGGTAGGAGTATTTGAAAAGCTCAGCAGGAAGATTGTTAAAGATGACCCCGAAAAGGTTGACAAGTATGCTGAGAAGCTTAACGCTTTAAGTCCTGTTTTCTTTTCCACACCCGCGCTTGCCTTAAGAGGCTGCTACGACGTGTTAAAAGAAAGCCTTTCCGTCTCCATCCTCAGTATCAACAAAGCCCTGGGACTTATTGAGAAATTCTCCCCCGACGTATACAAAGAAGTGGAAGAGGAAGAGGACGATGTAGATAAACTTACGGACAGTGTCAGCGACTACATGGTTCAGCTTTCGGGACATCTTAAAGAAGATTACCACGTTAAGATTTTGGACGAATACTACAAGGTGGTGACCGAGTTTGAAAGACTTTCGGATCACGCACTCAACCTTGCCATGTGCGCCCGAAGCCTGGAAGAGGACAAGATCAGCTTCTCCGACCCCAGCCTTCGCGAACTTGAGATTGTGAGGGATCTTCTTAACAAGATTTTCAATTACACCACTTCCGCATACGAGAAGAGAGACGTGGCTGCGGCCCGTCATATCGAGCCTCTCGAGGAAGTAATGGATGATATGATAAATGCTCTTCACGACAATCATCTTGCTCGTTTAAGAACAGGTACATGTACCATCCACGCAGGTACGGTTTTCCTTGACATACTTAACAATATCGAAAGAATATCCGACGTGTGCTCCAATATCGGTATTGCCGTCATCGCCCGTGTTAATCCTGAAGTTGCGAACCTTGCACACTCATACATCTCTTCTCTTCACAAGGGCAGCGATGAGAACTATAATCACGAGTACGAGGCAGCTCACGAGGAATTCTTTGACAGACTGAAGAACAATTGATGAATTTCCGCGAAAGAATTAAAAAAATACGCACCGACTATCTCCTCTTCAGGGACGAGTGCGTATCGCAGCAGATAGTTGCGGTCAAAAGAATAAGTATATTGGCGATGCTTTACTCAGCAATAGCACCGTTTGTCTTATATTGGCTTGTAACCGGCAGTATCAGGTATCTTGCGACTCAGTACGGAGCCCTGACCATTGTGTCGGTTGCATGCCTTTTTTTGATTTTTCTTTCCAATCACCTTAAATGCTTTCAGGGACATCCCCGCCGACGTACCACTTTCTGCGAAATAATATACTTTGGAACCTGCTTTCTTTATATTGCCTGGGGTAATCTTTCCCTTGGCATTACCTACAGGGAGACCGGCAGGTTTGACATAGTGGTCTGGATTGTTATTTACCTGATTGTGGCGGCAATGTCCACCATGATGCCTTTTCAGGTGCTTATCATAAACACGCTGGCGCTTATTGCCACACTGGTGCAGATTCACAGAATGTCGGGAAAAGTGGCGGACAGAACCATTATTTATCATGTGGTCATGTATACAATCTTTATTTCCTACATCATGATAGAAAAATATCACTATGCCCTTAACAGCTTCATGCGTTTAAAGGCCATAGAGGAGCAGCGCGCCGACAGAGAGCATTTCCTGGTAAGCATGACCCACGAAATGCGTACGCCCCTCAATGCGGTACTGGGCAAGAACAGCGTCATCATAAACGATACCAAAGAAGAAGAGACGCTTAAGCTTTCAAAAGAAATCAGCACCAGCGGCAAAGTTATTCTGTCCATGATTAACGACATTCTCGACTTATCCAAGATGGAAGCGGGCAAGATGACCATCAATCCCGTGAGATATTCAACGGCAGCCATCAGCTACGAAGTGGCCGACATCATGCGTTCCGACGCGGTAGCCAAGGGCCTGGGCTTTAAGCTTGAAGTAAGCGAGAACGTTCCCGCCGAACTCTACGGCGACGACGTGCGCATAAGACAGGTCATCATTAACCTTGTTTCAAATGCCATCAAGTACACAAGAGAGGGTTCGGTTACCCTCAGAATCTGGTTCAGCTACTTAAAGCCCGCCGAGAAAAAAGGCATGCTGAACGTATCCGTGCTGGATACGGGCATAGGCATCAAAGAAGAAGACCTGCCCAAATTAAAGAAAGCCTTCTCAAGACTGGACCCTGAGGTCAACAGAAACGTGGAAGGAACAGGCCTCGGTCTTGCAATCTGCTCCTCGATTCTCAAACTCATGGGAAGCGAACTTACGGTTGAGAGTACGTATGAAATCGGTTCTACGTTTTCTTTTTCCGTGGAGCAGGAAGTTACGGAGGAGCAATCGCTGAGGGAAGCCATTAAGGAAGCCAAAGAAAGAAAGATACCTTACTTCAGGGCTCCCAATGCCAGAGTTTTGGTGGTGGATGACAACAGAGTAAATCTTTCGGTGTGCAAAGGCCTCATGAAGTATTACGGCTTCACCCCTGACTTTGCCGAGAGCGGCGCAAAATGTCTGGAGCTGTTAAAGACAGAAGACTACGACCTCATCTTTATCGACCACCTTATGCCGGAGATGAGCGGAATAGATACCCTCAGATGCATCAAAGAAGACTTCCCCGAGAAGTACGCTCGCACCCCTATCGTGGCGCTGACCGCCAATGAAGACGAAAGCTCCGAAGAGTCCTACAGGAATGCGGGCTTCACGGAATATCTGTCCAAGCCGATTGATGAAATGAAGCTTAATGAGATACTTAATAAATATATTCCTTAAATCGAAATGTGGAGACTGATTGGCCGGCGCTTTGGGCGCCGGTCTTTCTTTAGTCGTGAAGCAAAACGTTTAACTTGCAGATTTTGTTTACAAATCGCAATAATGTGATAAAATTTTGGTAAACGTTTTACCGATTGAGTTGTCGGTATTATTAAGGGGACATGTTATGGCGAAAAGAAATATGGATTCCGTCGTGACCATTAAGGACATTGCCGCATCCTGCGGAGTGTCTATTTCGACGGTTTCAAATGTTTTAAACGGTAAGAAAAACAAAGTCAGCGAGGAAATGGCGGCCAAAATCCGTGCAGAGGTGGAACGAACCGGTTATCGCCCCAATTACCTTGCCAAAAGCCTTCGCGCGATTTCCACGAGGACTATAGGAATAATTGCCGAGGACCTTATAATGTTCAGTACGCCTTCCATCATTGAGGGAGTCATGAACTGCTGTGAGGAACACGGATACAATGTAGTTATTGAGAATATGCGTCTTTTCGGAAGATGGAGCGGCAAGTGGATGCACGACGAAGCCTTATTCCAGTCGGCACTTCAGCCGGTTCTTGCCAAGATGGATGCTATGAATGTGGACGGCATTCTTTATGTGGGTGGCCACGAGCACACTGTCAGCAAGTTAACCAGCACCAATAACCTTCCCATAGTAATGT
>CAMNCH010000087.1 GCA_946534145.1 uncultured Lachnospiraceae bacterium | reverse complement strand
ATAAGATTATATACAGACTTCTGAAGGTCGCTTAAAGCGCCTATGGCCTGAGTCTGACCCGTAGGAATAATGGCATAGTGATCTGTAACCTTCGAATCATCCGTATAAGAGGTACGTTCTATTCCCATATACAATCTGTTATCAAGTATATTTTTGGCAAAAGAAGCCATCTCGGAATAATTCAAAAGCCCTTTAATATTCTTATATATTTCTTTGGCCACTGCCGTAGTAAGCACTCTGGCATCCGTACGGGGATAAGTGGTCAGCTTTTTCTCGTATAGTTCCTGAATTACGTCAAGAGTCTGGGCCGGACTTATCTTGTATATCTTGGAACATTCGGACTGAAGCTCGGCCAGGTTAAATAAAAGAGGTGCACGTTTACTCGAATTGGAGGTTTCAACGGAGTCTATATAGGCAGGTTTGCCTGACAGACTCTCAATCAGAGACTCTGCACTCTCTTTTTTCTTGAATCCGTTTTCTTTGTACAAAAGAGGGGATTCAAAATATTTTGAATCCTTAACCGCTCTCCACTCGCCTTTGAAGCCTGCATCACAGAAAGAACCGATAATACGGTAAAAAGGTGTTTCCACGAAGTCGCGAATCTCTCGCTCTCTGTTGACTACCATGCCAAGAACGCAGGTCATAACTCGGCCGATGGCTATAGCGGTGTAATTGGAGGTGGCGGCGGCATCGTTAATCATTTTTCCGTATTTAACAGAAAGAGCTCGCGAAAAATTGATGCCGAGGCTGTAATCTTCAATGGTACGCATAATACCGGATTTACCCAGACGGGCATAGTCCGACATGGGACGGGCTTCACGGATTCCTCGCATTATTTCGTCGTCGGTCTGTGAGTCAATCCACACTCGAAGTTCAGTCATTCCTTCTCGAACACCGCCGTAGTTACGGATATTTTCCTCGATAGTCTGACCTTCTTTTCCCGAGTCACCTGCCCAGTAAACGGTATCGATATCTTCTCTGTGCAAAAGAGAGTTCACAAGGGCATACTGATCCTTAGAACTCTTAATAACACCGTATTTGTATTCTTTGGGTAAAAAAGGAAGATCCTCAAGCCTCCAGGTTTTGTAGCGTTCATCGTAGGCTTCCGGATAAGACATTTCAACAAGATGGCCGAAGCACCAAGAAATGACATATGTATCATTTTCTATGTAACCGTTATTATTTCCCGACACTCTTAAAACTCTGGCAAAATCTCTTGCCACAGAGGGTTTCTCGGTTATTATAAGTTTTTTCCCCAAAATCTAAATCCCTTTCAAAACTTTATATCAAAGATTGTCAAGCAAAAGCAGCTTCAGGTTCTTACGGACTTTAGCCTCCAAAGAAAGCTTCTCGTCAAATCTGCCGCCTGCAAACAAATATATGTAATCGCTTGAAATTTTAGCCTTGTCTGCGCAGTACAAAAGCATTTCATAATCATCATATGTTACCATAGCTTTTTCATATGCGCAAAGGCAAATAATGTATTTTTTGTCCTCTGATCTGCCCAGAATGTCAAGGTTGCCCTGTTTGCCTATCCATTTGCCGAAACGTTCCACATTGATGGGAAGCTTCTTTTTATCGTTGAGTTTATTAAGGTACTCAAGACAAATTTCACCGAAATATTTGTCAATATAATTCTTAAGTCCCGGAGCCACGCACATCCGATAGAATTCCTCGGGCGAACCTGTTTCAAGATATGACGCATGACTGAACATGAACGTAAAATAAAAATCTACGAGTTTATTGGAAATACCGTAAAGACCTTTCTGCGCATTGTCGCGCCCCTCGGTATCTACGCTGAAGAGTTTCTCCACAAGTTCAAGTTCCATCAGGTTTTTAATATAAACACTGATCTTTGCGCGCGAAAATCCCGTATGTTCGTACAAATCGTTAAGTTTATTTCTGCCGTTTGCAAGCGCACAAAGAATGGTATTGTACACAGACGTTTCCCTGAGTTCTTCACTTACAAGCTCACGTGCCACATTATGAAGCGGTCCGTTTTTGGCAAGAAGATTTTTAACGATGTTGTCTTTAATACTCATATGTTCGTCAAACATCTTCCAAAATCCCGGCACACCGCCGAGAATACTGTAAGTAACGGCACAATCATCATTGGTATACAAGGAAAAATAATCTCTTAAGTCGTCAAAAGAAAGTTCCTTAAGTTTCAAAAAACCCGACAGTTCAAAGGCTGCATCCCCGATTTTTGAAACAAGGGAATTCTCCACAAATCCCACGGAGGAAGAAGCCAGTATCACAAGGTATTCCTGATTGTTCCAGTTAGAATGGATAAAAGAAATAAGTTCGTCAAAGAAACTGGGGAAGCTCTTTAAAATGTTTTGAAACTCATCAAAAACAATAACCTTTTTCTGGGTTCTTTTTTTGCCTAAAATTTCAAAAACATCAGAAAGCTCCGGATACTTTAAGGATTTGACGGAAAGGTCCGCAAGACGCAGTCCGAGCCTGTATTTTTGTTCTCTCTCGCTTGCGGGCTCGCACAGAAAATAAAAGCCTGGCTTATCTGCCGTAAATTCATTTATAAGTGCGGTTTTTCCGATATATTTTTGTCCGTAAAGAACAAGAATCTGGCTCTTGTCCCTTTCATAGTAATTTCTAAGCTGATTTAATTCCGAGGTTCGTCCTATTATCATTTCAATTCCTATACTAATCTAAGCATCAGTTCTTCGATGCCCGCTTCATCTGTGGGTTTGCCTAAATAAAAGCCCTGAATAAGGTCGCAGCCCGTATGCTCCGTAAGGTAATCAAGCTGCTCACCTGTCTCTACACCTTCAGCAACGGTTAAAAGCCCCAGCTTTTTCGCCATATCTATTACGGATTCCACAATTACCTTGGAAGCATCATCCTTTAACATGCCTTCAATAAAAGACTTGTCTATTTTAAGGGTATTGACGGGTAGTCCCTTTAGTAATGCCAAAGAAGAAAATCCGGAGCCGAAATTATCAAGGGAAACCCTTACCCCATAGTCTCTTAATTCAAGCATTTTATCCGTAATCTGCTTGAAATCTTCCTTAAGCAGTGCTTCGGTTACTTCAAGCTCCAGAAGTTCCGGATTCATGCCGTATTTATTAAGCGTAGCCATAACTTTGGGTACAAAATCAGGTTTGCCGTACTGAACGGAAGAAATATTGATACAAAGAATTACGTTTAAGTCAAACTTCTTCTTCCATTCCATATACTGTCTGATGCTTTCGTTTAACACAAAATCACCTATGGAAAAAATGGTACCGTTTCTTTCGGCTATAGGGATAAACTGAGCCGGGCCTATAAGATTTCCGTCCGAATCCTGCCATCTCAAAAGGGCTTCAACGCCTCTTAAACGCTTGTTTTTTGCATTAAACTGAGGCTGATAATTCATAAAGAAACCTGAGCCTGTAACAGCTTCTTTTAATTTGTTCTCAATGGATACTTCCTTAAGAAAACTGTTTAAAATGGCGGTATCAAAGAACTTGATACTGTCTCTTCCCTGTCTTTTGGCCTTGTACATTACAATTTCCGCACAGTTAATCAAAGTAAGAGCATTGTCTGAGCTTTCAGGATATTCCGCCACACCCACGGATACCGTAACGGATTCGTCGGTCATATCCGTAAGCTTCATGGGCTTTGAAAGATATTCTTTGATGGAACGATATATTGTATCCACGCTTCGATGGCCGCAAGGGTCGAAAATTGCGATACAGAAAATGTCAGAATCAAATCTTGAAGCAATAACGTTGTCCTCGGTCAGATCATGTATGAAAAGTCCGAGATTCTGAATTACCTCATCACCCGTTACAAGTCCTTTGGAATCGTTAATGTGATGGAAATCATCTATATCGATAAGCATAACGCTTACCACCGCATTACGCTCCCCGGCCTTGTCCACAAAGTCTTTTAACTTGGTAATAAAATAGTTTCTGTTGTAAAGGCCTGTGGCATAGTCGTAATAAGCCATATAGGAAAGTTCTTCCTGATGCTGCTTCTGTTTGGTAACATCGGTAAAAGAAAAAATTTTTTCAACCGGTTCACCCGCTTCATTCTTAAATACGCTTACATCAACACAAACCCAGGTTTTATCGTCTTTAAGCTTTAAATCAAGAGCCTGTCTGTCTTTTCCTTCTTTTTCCACGAAAATAAGGCGCCTGAAGTTCTCCACCGAATCCTCGGAAAAATAATCCTCAAGTTCGGGAAGCCTTGCCGCCTCATTTATAGTAAAATCAAAGAATTTATCGAAACTGCCGAGAGTTTCTGCGGTGCCGTTTTCGTAGTTGATATACAAAAAGGCCCGCATGGAGGTATCAAAGAACAAGCGATACATCCTCTCTTCGGCTTTAAGCTTTTGATTTAATGCCGTTAAAAGGTCAACCTGATAACGCAAATCATCCATAAATCCGTAACCCTCAATCTCTTATATTGGCCCCATATACTTTATTTCTTGGTGATGTACCCCTGTGCTTTCAAAAGTTCTGCGCAAAGAACAGCGCCGCCTGCAGCACCGCGAACGGTGTTGTGGGATAGACCCACAAACTTAAAGTCGTATACAGAGTCTTCACGAAGACGTCCGATGGAAACACCCATTCCGTTTTCGTAATCCACATCTAATTTTACCTGAGGACGGTTGTCTTCTTCAAGATACTGGATGAAATTTTTGGGTGCGCTGGGAAGATTTAATTCCTGAGGAGCGCCCTTTGCAGTTCTTAACTTCTCGATAAGCTGCTCTTTGGTGGGTTTCTTTCTGAATTTAACAAATACGGAAGCTGTATGTCCGTTTAATACGGGAACTCTGATACACTGGGAAGTAATTACAAGGTCCTTCTTAAGTGTAATCTCGCCGTTTTCAAGAGTACCGAGAACTCTTAAGGGTTCTTTTTCGCTCTTTTCTTCTTCACCGCCGATGTAAGGGATAATGTTCTCAACCATTTCGGGCCAGTCCTTGAAAGTCTTGCCTGCGCCGGAAATTGCCTGATAAGTGGAAGCGATTACCTCGTAAGGCTCGAACTCGCTCCATGCCCAAAGTGCGGGAGTATAGCTCTGAATGGAGCAGTTGGGCTTAACTGCAATAAAGCCTCTCTTGGTGCCCAGTCTCTTCTTCTGGAATTCGATGAGGCCTGTGTGGTCTGCGTTAATCTCCGGTACCACCATGGGAACGTCTTTTGTCCATCTGTGAGCGGAGTTATTGGAAACAACAGGTGTTTCTGTCTTGGCATATGCTTCTTCGATGGCCCTGATTTCGTCCTTGGTCATGTCAACGGCGCTGAAGCAGAAATCAACTTCGGAAGCAACCTTGTCAACTTCGGTAACATCTTTAACAACTATCTTCTTAACAGCCTCGGGCATGGGAGTGTCCATCTTCCATCTGCCGCCTACTGCTTCTTCGTAAGTCTTGCCTGCGGATCTGGGGCTTGCTGCTATTGTGGTAACCTCAAACCAGGGATGATTCTCAAGAAGAGAAATAAATCTCTGACCGACCATGCCGGTTCCGCCTAAAATACCTACTTTCAACTTTTCACTCATTGTATATATCTCCTCCATGGTAATTATGTTTAATATTATTGAAAATCTTTGTCCTGCCAGTCGTTTTCAAGATATTCCCTGCAAACGGCTATAACTTTGTTCATGGCTTCGGGGCCGGGAGCTCCGATGGTAAGACGTTTGGATACACAGGTCTTAAGGGATATTTCATCATATACATCTTCGGAGAACAGTTCGGAAAACTCTTTGAGCTTGTCCAAAGAAACCTCGTCGATGCTGATATCTTTATCGATGCAGTATAAAACAAGTTCGCCGATTACCTTATGAGCATCTCTGAAGGGCATTCCCTTCTTAACAAGATAATCTGCCGCGTCTGTGGCATTGGTAAAGCCGTTGACAGCGCTTTTAGCCATATTTTCTTTATTAAACTTGGTGGTGGCGAGCATGCCTTCGAATAAATCGAGGCAGTTCTTAACGGTGTCTATTGCATCAAAACTTACTTCTTTGTCCTCCTGCATGTCTTTGTTGTAGGCAAGAGGTAAACCTTTCATGGTGGTAAGAAGTGACATTAATGCTCCGTATACTCTGCCGGTCTTGCCGCGTACAAGTTCAGCAATATCAGGGTTTTTCTTTTGCGGCATGATGGATGAACCGGTGGAAAAAGCATCATCAAGTTCGATGAATCGGTATTCGTTGGTATTCCAGATGATTATTTCTTCGCAGAAACGGCTTAAATGCATGGAAATAATGGAAAGCGCCGCCAAAAACTCAATGAGGTAATCTCTGTCGGATACAGAGTCCATACTGTTAAGCGTGGGACCTGTAAAGCCCAAGAGGGATGCAGTCATATCTCTGTCGAGGGGATATGTGGTACCTGCCAAAGCACCTGCACCGAGGGGGCAATAGTTCATTCTGTAAAAGATGTCGCGGAGTCTGTCTCTGTCACGCTTAAACATCTCAAAATACGCACCTAAATGATGGGATAATGTGACGGGCTGAGCCTTCTGAAGATGTGTAAAGCCCGGCATATAGGTCTCGGTATTGTCAATCATAATATCAAGAATGGTACCGAGAAGTTTCTTTAATGCCGCGTCCACATAAAGGACTTCAAGCCTGGTGTAAAGCTTCATATCAAGAGCCACCTGATCGTTACGGCTGCGGCCGGTGTGAAGCTTTTTGCCGGTGTCGCCGATTCTTTTGATAAGATTGGCTTCCATGAAGCTGTGAATGTCTTCGAATTCGTCGGTAATGACAAGCTTGCCTTCCAGAACATCGTTCTTAACGGCTATAAGGCCTTCTATTATGTCTGTGGATTCTTCTTTGGTAATAATACCGCATTTGGCAAGCATGGCCGCATGGGCAACAGAGCCTTCACAGTCCCTTTCCATGAGACGTTTGTCAAAGTTTATCGATGCATTGAAATCATATACTTTTTTGTCTGTTTCCTTGGTAAATCTTCCGCCCCAAAGTTGCGCCATTTGTATTACCTCTTCCTCTAAATGTTAAATCCAATTTTAGCATAGGGAACCCCCTAATTCAACCGAAAGAACCATTCAAAAAGTGCCAAAAATATAGGCAAAAAAAGGACTTTTCTCTGCACAATAACCATTTGTGCGTGTGGTGCGTACAAATCCTAAGGGTTCGTCTTTGTGACGCATTAACGTGCAAAAGTGATTTAACAAAGAAAAAGGCGATACCAATCAGGTATTCGCCTTTAAAGCTCCCGGCCGGATTCGAACCGGCGACCTACGCATTACGAATGCGTTGCTCTACCAGCTGAGCCACGGAAGCTTGTGCTAAACGACACAATGGTTATTATAAAGTGTCCTACTTGTTTTGGCAAGGACATTTTTCATAAATGTGGAGGCATAAAGGACAGAGTTTTAAAGATAACTCATGGGACTTACCGTCACGTTTGCCGGCCTTGCTTTCTTTGGCTCTGCCGCTTAATTTGTACATGCCGCCGAACTTAATCTGTTCGGATGCAAATATCTCTTTATAAATGCCTTCATCGACACCGAGTTTGTAGTTAAGTGCCTTGTCTGAGAAGTTAACAACCACAAGTAACGTCTCATCCCCGGAAGTTCTCTCAAAGCTTACCACTGAATGTTCGGAATCAATTGCATTAACCCATTTAAAGCCCTCGGATTCATCATCAAGAGAATTCAATGCAGGGTGATTCTTGTAAAGTCCTATAAGTTCTTTTAATAAAACCTTGGACTTAAGATTGGTAAAATCACTGAAAGACAGACACTTCCTGCCGGGATGTGTAAACAGATATGCAAGCGCAAGTCTCATGTTGGCCGCTCTTTGCTCGGTATCACCGGGAAGTGTGTCAAAAAGTCTTTCTTTGTTCTTGCCGTAGTCGCTGTACAAAAACGAAAGAATAAATTTCTCACAATAAATATAAACAGGGCTGTAAGTAAGCTCGCTGTGGTGGAATTTACGCTCAGAATAATCGTTCTTTAAATAATTGAATAAATCCTTGTCAAACTGGGTATGAAGCTTAAAGTCAAAGCCCAGACCGTCTTCTTCAAGCGAAAGTGTCAGGTTGTTGGAAACCATGGAATCCCTGGCAATGGTGCAGATATTTGAATAATTCTTGTGAAGAAGTGAATTTAAATGCTTGATAAATTCATGGCCGCCGATGCTTTCGTTGCCGCCGTAAATGTTGGGACGCCACTCTCCTTCGGCTTTGCCGTAATCAAGATAAAGAATGCGGTCAAGTCCGCCCACAGCTATACCGTCAAGGCTTAAAACCCTGACAAAATAGTCGCACACACTTATAAGATAGTTTCTGACATACAGATTCTCAAAGTCAAAAGAAAGCCTTCCGAGAGTCTCTGTATTGTCACCTTCAAAAATTCTGGTGCCGTCATATCCCCTGAGGCCGCCGTCGTCCGGCAAAAACGAGGAAACATCAATGGTGGAAAGAACCTTTATACCTGCTTTGTGCAAGTTATCGATAATCTCAATCAGTTCTTTAAGTCTGCATACCTCGGGACATACGCTGAAGAAAGAAAGCTTGCCCCATTCCGTAACGCTTCTGTTGTCGCAGTAAGAAAAGTCCTCAAACAGAACCGCATCATAGGAATATTCATGCACCATATCGATTATATACTGTGTAACACCTTCACGGTCCCTGTTCACAAAAGCATCTCTTAAGGACATATTGAGAATGGCAAAAGAATCACCCATTGGAGTTCTTTTAATCTTAATACGCTCCCAATCCGGGTCTTCAATAACCCTGCAGGCATCACCGATTCCCTTTTCAACGGAAAAAGCAAAGGGGTCGCGCTTTATAAAAGTCAGACCACTTGTTAGCTTAACCTCAAATTTGTACAAAGCACCGATGGAAACTCCGGGCACAAAAAGGGCAAACACACCACTGTCGTCGATTTTGCACATCTGGTGGGCTCTTCCGTCCCATCCGTTAAAATCTCCCACCACGCTGACTCTTTCGGCATTGGGGGCAAAGGTCATAAATTCGGTGCCGAGAACTTCTTTTCTTTCGCAGAAATGTGCGCCGAAATATTTGTAGGAATCATAGAAAACACCGGCTAAAAGCTTGTCCTTAAGATTAAGCCAGAATTTTGGAATATATGAATAAACCTCGGGAAATCTTACTTCGTCACCGCTTCCGTTTTTGGTGACATATTCGTAGGAAAAAGGAACCTTGGCATTTACGAATACGGCAAAGAAACCGGCTTCGTCCACAAGTTCCATTTCGTAATATTTGTCACTTGAGTAACTGTAAACAGTCATCTCTTCCCTGCCCGGGAAAAATGCCTGAATCAGGAAACCGCCGTTAACCGGATGCATGCCGAGAATCTTCTGCGGATGGTCGCACTCGGAATATACGATACTTTCAATCTCCGGCCAGTTCATAAGCTTGTAAAGTTTGTTATCCATTGATTAGACTTCCCTCTTTTCATCAATTTTAGGATAATTCGTGTATAAAAAGTCCGCTTCTTAATTTGGGCTCAAACCATGTGGATTTGGGAGGCATAAGTAAACCTGCGTCAGCCACGGCAAAAAGCTCGCTCATAAGTGTGGGATACATTGAAAAAGCAACCGCTGAATCCGTATCCAAACGTCTTCTCAGCTCCTTAACGCCCCTGATACCGCCCACAAAATCAATTCTTTTATCGGTTTTTGGATCCTTAATACCAAGTATCGGAGAAAGAAGGTAGTCCTGAAGTTTGGAAACATCCAAAGCTTTTATAGGGTCGTCACTTTCTAACTGCTTTTTAAGTCTTAAACAGAATTCGTGGTCCTTAAAGAGCATATAAATATCGCCCTTACGTGAAGGCTTATCGTCGGAAGCGGGAATTTCGGTTACATCAAAATTCTCGGAAACTTTTTTAATAAAGCCTTCTTCCGTATAACCGTTTAAATCCTTCACAACTCTATTATAATCCATAATCATGAGTTCGGAATCGGGAAAAACAACACTTAAAAAGAAATTGTATTCGGCGTTTTCGTCGGGTGTCCCGGCCGATTCGCGACGCTTAACGGAAACCTTGGCCGCCGAAGCGCATCTGTGGTGACCGTCGGCTATGTATAAATTGGGGATTTTAGAAAAAGCATCTGATATAAACTTAATCTCCCCTTCATCCGAAATCTTAAAGCCTCTGTGTCTGATGCCGTCATCGGATACAAAGTCAAAAATGGGAGCGGTTTCCGTTTTAACTTTTTCAAAAAAAGAATTTAAATCTTCGCGGTTTCTGTACGCAAGAAAAATGGGACCTGTCTGGGCATCCACGGTATCAACGTGTCTTATGCGGTCCACTTCTTTGTCCGCTCTGGTGTTTTCGTGTTTCTTAATGACGCCGGTTTCGTAGTCTCTTACGGAAGCGGCACATACAAGACCAGTCTGGGCACGGCCGTTCATGGTCTCTTCGTAGAGGTAATAGCAAGGGCTGCTTTCTTTGACAAATTCGCCCTTCTCAACCATTTCTACGTACAAACTGCGAGCCTGTCTGTAGACGGCTTCATCGTATGTATCAACACTGTCGGGCAGCGTGGTCTCAGCACGGTCGATTTTTAAAAAAGTTTTGGGATGAGCCATAACTACTTCTTTGGCTTCACTTCTGTTGTAAACGTCATAGGGTAATGCAGCGATTTCTTTTTCCAGACCTTGAGCCGGTCTTACTGCCTGAAAGGGTCTAATGAGAGCCATAACCTCTCCTCCTGTACTCATCTAAATTTATTCTATCAAAAAAATTAATTCACAACAACGAAAAAGGTGCTATTATAGTTAAGTCAGTATAGCAAAAAGAAAGGAACCGACATGGAAGATAAAACAAAATACATTCTTGATAAAGTCAGCGAATATGCCGACAAGGTTTTGGAAGGCATCGATCCCGAAAAAACAAAAATTTCTTTTCAGCTTGAAAAGTTAAAACCCGTTATGGAAGAACTCTCAATAGAGCTTGACGAAACCGTAGAAGACATTTTTATTATGTACATGGATGCGGCTTCCGACGCAGCTCTCGTTACAGAGAAAAAATTCCAAAGCACCATGGG
>CAMNCH010000086.1 GCA_946534145.1 uncultured Lachnospiraceae bacterium | reverse complement strand
AAGCTATTGCCATGTACCGCGAAGCCGCTCCCATTATCAAGGACGGAAGCACCACCGTTATTAAATCTGCGGCCCACAGTTACAACAAGCCTACGGGTTCACAGCTGGTACTGAGGGAACTTGGCAACAAAGTATTATGCGTATTCCACAGATTTGAGAATTCCTGCAGTTTAAGCGAATATGCAAAAGAAACCGGTGTGGATATATCCTCACTTAAGCAGGTAAAAAAATACGGCGACGCTTCCTGCGATTTTTCCGCAGAAGTCATCATATTTGAAAAATAAGGGTTACATACATAAAAAGGCCACCGCTTTTGCGGTGGCCTAAATTTTTACTCTTATTTCTTCTTAAGGAAATCCGGAACCACAAGAGTGGTGGGGTCTACCTTACTGTTAAGCTTGGAAGGAGTGTTCTTGAACAAATCACTGTTAAAGGTTGCCGTAGGAGCAACGGAAGGTGTTGCCTGAGGCAATACGGGCTTAACAGTGGGTGTAGCTGCGGTAGCGGGTCTTGCGGCAAATCCGGGATTGGTATTAACCGAAAGTCCTGTTGCGATAACCGCAATCTTACAGGTCTCCTGCTCTTCCTTGGAATATAATGCACCGAAGATAACGTTAACGTCGTCGCCGGCAAGTTCTCTTACATAATCTGTTGCATCCGCAACGTCTGCCATGGTAATGTCACCGGAAATATTGATGATAACATTTTTGGCTCCGGTGATGGTGGTCTCAAGCAAAGGAGACTCAACTGCCATCTTAACGGCATCCATAGCCTTGTCATCGCCCTTACCGTTACCGATACCGATATGAGCAACGCCCATGCCCTTCATAACTGTCTGCACATCCGCGAAGTCAAGGTTGATAAGTGCGGGTGCATTGATAAGGTCGGTAATACCGGATACTGCCTGCTGAAGGACTTCATCGGCCTTCTTAAGAGCATCCGGGAAGGGTGTGCGCTTGTCAATAATCTCTAAAAGTTTGTCATTGGGAATGACAACAAGTGTATCTACGTTCTCTTTAATACGATCTATACCGCTTATGGCGTTAACCATACGCTGGCGGGCTTCAAATCTGAAAGGTTTGGTAACAACACCTACGGTTAAGATGCCCATGTCTTTGGCAATCTTGGCAATTACGGGAGCAGCTCCTGTACCTGTTCCGCCACCCATACCGCAGGTAATGAATACCATATCGGCACCGCGGATGGATGCTTCAAGTACTTCGGCGCTTTCTTCCGCCGCTTTCTCACCGATTTCGGGCTTGGCGCCTGCGCCCAGTCCTTTGGTGAGCTTCTCACCTATCTGAATGAGTTTGGGAGCTTTGCAAAGCTGAAGTGCCTGCTTGTCGGTGTTGACACCGATGAACTCCACTCCCCCTATATCTTCTTCAACCATTCTATTTACAGCGTTATTACCTGCTCCACCTACACCGATAACCACAATCTTTGCAGCAGATTCAGCCTCGTTACTAATAATCTCCAGCAAGGTACTTCCTCCTTCACTTACAAAAACTCACAAAACTATAATATAATTAAATCGTCAAATGCGCAACAAAAAATACATTACAAATCCTTATTTTTTTATTAGCATTTTAAATACATTTCCGCGCTCTTCAAAATTCTTAAAGTATCCGTAACTGGCCGCCGCGGGGCTTAAAAGCACTGCTTCTCCTTCACGGGCTTTTTCAAAAGAAAGGGCCACCGCCTCCTCCAAATCCGTGACTTTAAAGGCTTTCGGAGCATCTTCTTTTTTGTCAATCTCCTCATACATATCATAAATACGTGCGCCGGATTCGTACATGCATATAAGATATTTAAGCCGGCTCTTCGAAACATATTCCACCAGCTCTTCATAATCGATGTTTCTCTCCATACCGCCCACCAGCAACACCGCCGAATTCTTAATGCTCTCAACGGCACTTATGGCAGATTTAACCGTGGTGGATATGGAATCGTCATAAAAATCTATACCCTTGAATCGACCCGCATACTCAAGTCTGTGAGGAAGGGGTTCAAAGGTCTTTAAAGCCTCAATAAATGTACTCTCACTCACTCCGTACTCTCTTGCCACATCATATACAAAGGCCGCATTTAAGAGGTTGTGAGCGCCTTTAAGCTTAATATCCTTGTATTCATCAAAGGATTTAACGGGACAGTCATCCGCCGAAACATAAACGGTTTTTGAAGGCGCCTTTCCCCATTCCGCCGTCACTTCCGGAAGCGTATAAAGAAAGTCTTCTTCTTTCTGATGTCTGTATATATTCTTTTTCGCAAGACCGTATTTCTCTCTGGTGCCGTAGTGGTCGAGATGGTCCTCGTATACATTCAACAAAATTGCCTTATGAGGGGAGGTCTTAATATACTCAAGCTGATGGCAGGAAAGCTCAATAACCACAACGGTCTCAGGACCAATATTCTCAGCAATATCAAACACCGGAATACCGATGTTACCCGCAAATACCGCATCCACACCGGCTTCTTTTAACACATGATACAAAAGGGACGAAGTGGTGCTCTTACCCTTGGTGCCGGTAATGCCTATAATCCTGTCTCTGTAGGCTTCCGTAAAGATTTCCGCCTCCGAGGTAATCTCGCAGTCGTATTGTGAAATGTCTCTGTCCAGCACAATTCCCGGGGTCTTAAACACTATATCGTAATCGTTAAGAGTATCCTGATAAGCATCTCCGCTGATACAGCCAATACCTGCGGGAAGCTCCGCCGAAACGTCTCTTTTGTCGCTTACGGTAAGTGACCTGTAGGTGCCTGCTTCAAGTATTCTTTTTAAAGAAGACTGCCCTTCTCTGCCGTATCCCAAGACAAGTACGTCCTTGTCCCCGGTTACGGACTTCAAAATATCCAATAATTCCACAAATATGCCTCACTGCGGTACCAAATGTTATTCCGCCTCCACCTCAAAAGAAGTTCTCTTGGTGGTTTCGTCGTAATTCTCCATTCTTAAGGTACCTTTTTTCCCTTCAAGTTTCTGAAGGATTGCGTTTAAATTCATAATCTTTATGTCAAGGTCTTTGTCCTTGCCAAGTTTAATGGTGATGTCGTCCTTAAAGAGGGTTATCTCTCCGAAGTTGGAAAAATAAATCTTCTCGGCAAAAACATCATATTTCTCCATGAGCTTGGTGATATTTAAAACCTTTAAGAAAAGCTCGGGATCTTTGGCCGGAAGCTTCTCATAAAGAATCTCGTAGTCAAAATCGATTCCCACAACTTCGGGAATGCCCTCGGTTCTCTCGGTGGAAGCCTCCACCACGATTCCGTCTTTGTCAAAGTAAATGTACCGCCCCAGATACTCAATATATCCGGCCAGCACCTTCTCATATACCGTAATCTTAACGGTATCCTTGGAAAGTATCTTGACGCTTATGGTCTCCACAAAGGGAATATCCCTAATTTCTTTGTTCTTGTATTTGTGGGATAAATACAAAGAATTGTCACCGTAATCACCGGTCATAACGAGGGCTTTAATCTCATCATCCGTGTAGTGGACATTGCCCTCCACATAGACATTGACGACTTTATATGCCTTTAAGAGATACTCGTAGATTCCAAAACCTGCCAGTATCAAAAAAAGAATCACTATAAAAACAATCAAAACCGGTGAGATTTTTCTTTTTGCGTTTTTCTTTCTCATCGAGTCTTTTCCTTTGCTCTGCGGGCTCTTGCCGCTCTGGCGGCTCTTGCGCGTTCAGCGGGAGTAAGTTCTTCTTCCTCTTCTCTCTCAGGCTCGGGGGTCGGTGTGGGACGCCTGATTTCTTCCCTGAAGTCGCAGTCCCTTGAAATACGCATTACGATACCCATTTCAGCCAGAAGAATAATAACACTGGAACCGCCGTAACTGATGAAAGGAAGGGAAATACCCGTATTGGGAACGGTATTGGTAACAACTGCAATATTAAGTAAAACCTGAATTGCTATCTGGGCAAAAATACCCGTAAGCAAAAGATTCTCATACACGTCCGTAATGTGGGCGGATATATCTCTTATACGCCACAGCAAAAGAATAAACATGATAATAATGGCAAGTCCGCCGAACAGTCCCAGTTCCTCGCAGATGATTGAAAAAATCATATCGTTGTGAGCTTCGGGAAGGAAATATAACTTCTGAACGCTCTTGCCAAGGCCCTTGCCCCAGATTCCGCCGGAACCGATTCCGTAAAGAGACTGAATGGGCTGGAAGCCTTTACCGTCGGCATAAGCTTCGGGATTGATCCACGCAAGAATACGCTCCGCTCTGTAGCCGAAAGAAAACTTATCGGGGAACTTAACTATCAAAAGCACCGCAACCGCAGCAAGAATGATACCCGCCAAAAGAATGATATAAGGTGTCAGATTCTTCTTCTCACATAACGTATACATAGCATAAACAATGCCGCCTATAATAATAGCCGAGCTTAAGTTTTTGGTAAGGAACAATACCAGTCCCGCAAGTACGGCACCGGGAAGAAGTATCATAAAGAAGCCCTTAGCCGAAAGGCGTTCTTTTTTCTTCAGTCCGAAAATAATGGTAGCCGTGGTGATAATGGCGCCGATTTTGGCAATTTCCGCGGGCTGAATGGAAAAACCGAAAATGTAAATCCATCTCGTAGCGCCGTGGGATGAATGAGCAAGGCTTGAAAGAACCAGTAAAACCGACACGAAGGATACAATATAAATAATAACCGTAAGGCGTCTGTAAACGTCCACGGGAATGAAACTGACCACAAACATGACCGCAAGGCCCAGCACCACTGCTATGGCCTGTTTCCTGAAGAAATAAAGACCGTCTCCGTCATACTGGGTGGAAGCAGCGTAAAAGCTGGTGGAATATATCATAACAAGGCCGAAACCAAGCAAAAAAAGCACGATAAATAAAAGCAGATAGTCAAAATATCTTCTTGTTTTTACCCTTTTTTTGTCTGCCATTAAAAAATCCCCCGAGTTAAAGAATTAAAACAAAATTGTAGGAATAAACAGAAGTGATACAGCGCAAAGTACCAGTGTTACGGTTGCAAAAACCGCTACAACCTTGGCTTCCGTCCAGCCGCCGAGTTCAAAGTGGTGATGGATGGGTGTCATTCTGAATATTCTTTTGCCATGAGTCAACTTAAAGTAAGTTACCTGAATGATAACACTTAAAACTTCCACAAAATAAATCAGTGCAAAAACGGGAAGGTACAGCTGCAGGTGAAGGTAAATCGAAAGTCCCGACACCAGAGCTCCGAGAGCAAGCGAACCCGTATCTCCCATGAAAACAAGGGCTTTGTTAACGTTAAACATAAGGAATCCCAAAAGGGCTCCGAGGAAAATGGCGGGTAAAATAGCCACACCCGACTTAAGGCCTATGGAAACCGCAAGGAAAAAGGCCATCATGGCGCTTGTAACGGTAGTCTCAAGGCCGTCCACACCGTCGGTGAAATTGGAGCCGTTAACGGTACCCACAATAATAAACATGGTAACTGGAATGGCGAGAACTCCAAAATTAACGGTCTTCTCTCCCATAAAAGGCACGAACGCATCAAAGGACCATGATGCACTCTTAGTCATGTAAAAACAAAACGCTCCGGAAGCAATAAGCTGTAAAAGAAGCTTCTGCCACACTCTTAAACCGTCCGCTCTTTTAAGCACAACCTTAAGAAAATCGTCGATAAAGCCTATAGCCGCAAAAGCAAGCGTCAAAAGAAGTATGGGCACGATTTCGGGATAGTCCTTAACAAAGAAAGCGCTTACTATACCTGCGGAAATGAGATATATAAAGGCTCCCATAACAGGAGTTCCGTTCTTTTTAAGATGGGTCTGGGGTCCGTCGTCTCTTACTGTCTGTCCCGCCTTGATACGCCTTAATACAGGCAAAATAACGGGTCCCAAAACAATGCTTAACAAAAACGCCGCAAGCGAAGCGATTAAAAATGTTGTCTTCATAAAATGTATTACTGTTCTCCTTCCGGATTGTTGGCGGAGGCGTCGGCTTCCGCATCTTCCTGCTCTACACGGTTGGTGTAGATGGATAATTCAAGGGCTAAGAGTTCTTCTCTTTCTTTGTCGCTGACCTCCTCGGTCATGGGGATGTTAAGGTAAGGAAGAATCTCTGTAAGAATCTGTCTTGAAATAATGGATGAGTATTTGGCATCATCCTGTTCTCTTACGTTGGGACGGTCTACCACAACATAGCAGATAATTTCGGGATGATCTGCGGGAGCGTGGCACATAAAAGAAACTACGTACTCGCCGTTGTCACGGGGAACGGTCTCCGCCGTACCGGTCTTACCGCCTATGGAGTAGCCTGCGGGCTTCGCACGCCAGCCGGTACCGTCAGTAACTACTGAATTGCAATACTCTATAATCTTCTCCGATGTGGAGGAGGATACTATCTGCTTAACAAGTCTGGGCTCAATGTTCTTAACTACAGAGCCGCTGGGTGAAAGAATCTTGGATACCACATGGGGCTCATAGTAATACCCGCCGTTAACGAGTGCCGCATATCCGGCAGCCATCTGAATCATGGTAACGTTAAAGCCCTGGCCGAAGCTTGCGGTTGCAAGTTCCGTAACATTCATGGTCTTATCGTTGAATACAAGGCCGTCGGTACGGCTCTCGCCCGCAAGGTCGATATTGGTCTTAAGGCCGAAGTTAAAGATGCTCTGGTACTCAAGGAAGGTTTCTTTGCCTATGGTATCGGCCATCTGCATTAAAGCCACGTTACAGGATTTCGCAACGGCTTCTTTGACCGTAAGATTGCCCTCGGGCTTACGTCCGTGACAGTAAATCTTGTGATCCGCCACCTGTAAAAAACCGCCGCAGTAATAAACCTCGGAACCGTTGAGCTTACCCGATTCAAGTCCCATTGCAACCGTAAAAGGCTTCATAACGGAACCGGGCTCGTAGGTATCGGTGATACAGAAGTTCTTCCAGAGTTTATCATAGGCATCCTTGAGGGTGCCTTCTTCTTTCATGGCGGCAATCTCTTCATCGGTGTACAGATGAGAGATGTTCATGTTGTCATTCAAATCAAAATTGGGGTAGCTGGCCATGGCCAGAATCTCGCCGGAGTCCGCACGCATAACGATGCAGCCCACGTTATTGGCACCAAGGCCCTTTCTGTAATTGTCCTTGTATTCCTCACAGAAATTCTTTAAGTGTTTCTCCACAATCATCTGCACATTGGTGTCGATGGTGGTAACAAGGGTGTTGCCGTCAACCGCGGGAATAGTGGTAACTTCATAGGTGGTCTCGTCGTTAAAGAAACCGTACTCTCTTCCGGAAGTACCCGTAAGAATGTCATTGTACTGTTCCTCAAGGCCGTAAGAAGCCTGACCCTCGGATTTGGAAAATCCTATAACGTCACATGCAAGGGTCTTCTGGGGATAATATCTGACATAGTATTTCTGGTACCATACACCTTTAACATTGGGATCGTACAAAGAATCCTTCTCGGTAGCGGAAGGCTCCGTGATATAGGGAAGAAAACGGCTCAAATCTTCGTAAGTAATGCCTTTGACCACTTCGTAATAAGCAGAGCCGGGGTTGTCATCAATATATTTGTTAAGTGCATCGTAATCAACGTTGAAAACGGAACGAAGGGCGCTTAGAGTAGCCGTACGCACCTTTCTGTCGCCGGATTCATCGTCAAGGGTTCTAATCTGTCTGGCATCGAGAATAATGTTGTATCGTTCCTGGCTGGCCGCAAGGACGTTGCCGTTGGCATCGAGGATATCTCCTCTTTTGGCGTTGATGGTCTTGGAATCGTAGCTCTTCTGGGAAAGAATCTTCTGACGGTATTCGTTTTTATTGTCCCTGGTAATGGCAAAAAGACGGAAGCTTAAACCAACAAAAGCCAGGAGCACTACAATAAAGAATACTCCCAGCCTGGTTGCTATATCTCTTGCGTTCGCGCGTCTTGCCGCTTGCGCCTTTTTTATTTTATCTTCATCTCTGTCCAAAACTTATACCCATCAATCCGACACGTCTGCCAGCTGTCTAACATAATCGCTGTACTCTCTTGAATAGGACACTATCTGATCCTCTGAAGCATAGACCATGCCAAGTTCTTCGATTGCAACCTTTCTGATGTAATCATAATCAACCGCATTAACAATTTTACTATACTCATCGTCATTTTCAAGTGTCAAATTGTTGAGAATTCTTTCGTCTTTTGAAATAGTGTCAACCATTGTGGTGATATCGCTCTGGAGTTTAAGGTAAGAAACAAGGGATCCCACAAGCACACAAACAGCAAGACCTAAGAATGCAACGTACAAAAAGCCCATGCTCATTTTTCTTTCTTTTTTGAGCTCGCCTCTGTATTCTCTTAAGGGTTCACCGGTAGGTCTTTCCTTAAGCGCCTCTCTTACGTCAATATTTCTTGCAAGATTGCCTCTTACATATGATTCTGTTCTGTGTGTTGTTCTTGCCATGTGCTTACTTCCTTTCAAACACGCGGAGCTTCGCGCTTTTAGATCTTGAATTGATACTCAGTTCCTCATCCGTGGGAACCATGGGTTTTCGGGTTATCTGTGCGCCCTTTGAAACCTTGCCGCATACGCAGACGGGAAAGTTTTTGGGGCAGGTGCAGGGGTCTTCGTTCTTTTTAAAAGAAGTCTTGACTATCCTGTCTTCCAAAGAATGAAACGTTATAATCGAAAGTCTTCCGCCGGGTTTTAAAAACTCAATCATCTCATCCAGCGAATCTCTTAAAACATCAAGTTCATGATTGCATTCGATTCTGATGGCCTGGAAGGTTCTTTTGGAAGGATGTCCGCCTTCAACCCTCATCTTCATGGGAATGGCCGCTTTGATTATTTCGTTTAATTCAAAAGTTGTTTCAATAGGTTTTGTTTCTCTTGCCTGTACTATATGTTTGGCAATGTTCTGTGCGAATTTGTCTTCTCCGTAGTCTCTTATGATTCTGAAGAGTTCTTTAATCGGATAAGTGTTGACTATGTCGTAAGCCGAAAGCTTCTGACGTCTGTCCATTCGCATGTCGAGAGGTGAATCGGCTTTGTAGGAAAAGCCTCTCTCCGCCGTATCAAGCTGATAGGAGGATACCCCGAGATCGAGGACTATACCGTCCACACCCCCAACGCCTTTCTCTTTAAGGATGCTCACTGCATCCTTATAATTGGCACGGATTGCCGTGAAATTGTCTTTGTAATCTTTAAGCCTTTCGCTTGCGGCCTCGATTGCCGCTTCGTCCTGGTCTATCCCGTAGAGATGGCCGGTTGTAAGTCTTTTTGCTATCTCCAGTGAATGTCCGCCTCCGCCGAGGGTTCCGTCCACGTAGATTCCGTCAGGCTTAATGTTCAGGGATTCAATTGTTTCATTGAGCATTACCGAGTAGTGATTGAATTCCATTTAATTCCTCGCGGGTTATATTCCCAAATCCGACATCTTCTCTGCGATTTCTTCCATATCGTCAACAGCGGATGCCTTCTCGTAAATATCCTTGTTCCAGATTTCTATTCTTCCGGCTACGCCTATAAGCACCACATCTTTTTCAAGTCCCGCGAAGGTTCTTAAGGACTGGGGAAGAAGGATACGGCCCTGTTTGTCTATCTCTACCGATGCGGCACCTGCGAGCATATATCTCTGGAATGCTCTGGCGTCTTTGTTGGTAAGGGGCAGTGCCCGTAACTTGCCCTCGAAGACTTCCCACTCGGAATTGTTGTATCCGAAGAGACATCCGTCGAGGCCTCTGGTAACCACGAACTCGTTACCAAGCTCTTCCCTAAACTTGGCAGGGATAATCAGTCTTCCTTTTTCATCGATTGTGTGATTGTACTCGCCTTTAAACATTTGTGACCGATTACCTCGTTATGGGTTCAAAATCTACCACTTTCACCCACTCAGTTACCACTATCTACCACTTTTAACCACATTTTATACTATAATGCTCCCAAATGCAAGTGTTTTCAAGTTAATTTTTTGTTGATTTTACGCGGTTTCTCGGTATTTTAAGGCATCAAAAAAACGTTCCCCAAGATATAGGGAACGTTTCCTGCTTCAATCACAATATTTAGTTTTTTATTAATATTTGCCTAAAAAACCGATTAAATTTCGTGAATATTTTTTTGAATATTATACGTTGAATCTGAACAAAATTACGTCTCCGTCCTTAACAACGTAGTCCTTTCCTTCCATTCCGACCAAAGCTTTTTCTCTTGCGGCTGCCAAAGAACCTGTCTCAAGAAGGTCTTTGTAGTTAACGACTTCAGCCTTAATGAAGCCTCTTTCGAAGTCCGAATGAATCTTGCCGGCTGCCTGGGGCGCCTTGGTACCGATTTTGATGGTCCATGCACGGCACTCGTCCTCTCCTGCGGTAAGGAAGCTCATAAGTCCCAGAATCTTATAGGAAGCGGCAATAAGCTTATCAAGTCCGGATTCCTTAAGTCCCAGTTCTTCAAGGAACATCTGCTTCTCGTCATCGTCCATCTCCGCAATTTCCTGCTCAATCTGGGCGCTGATTACGAATACTTCGCTTCCGTCCTTTTTGGCAAACTCTCTTACCGCCTGAACGTATTTGTTGGAGTTGCCGTCATCGGCGCAGTCTTCTTCCGCTACATTTGCCGCATAAATAACGGGCTTTGCGGTAAGTAAGTTATAGGAAGCAAACCATTCTTTTTCGTCTTCGTCGTCGGAGACTTCAAAAGTCTTGGCAAGATTGCCTGCCTCAAGATGGTCATAGATTGACTGAGCAAAGGCTTTTTCTTTGGCGTATTTCTTGTCGTTGTTGGCTGCTCTTGCAACCTTGGCAATACGTCTTTCAAGAATCTCCATGTCGGAGAAAATAAGCTCAAGATTAATGGTCTCGATATCTCTTACGGGGTCGATGCTTCCGTCCACATGAATAATGTTGTCGTTGTCAAAGCATCTTACCACATGCACGATGGCATCCACTTCACGGATATTGGCAAGGAACTGGTTGCCAAGACCTTCGCCTTTGGATGCACCCTTAACAAGTCCCGCGATGTCCACAAACTCGATTGTGGCATGGGTCACCTTCTTGGTATTGTACATCTTGCCGAGGGCCTCAACTCTCTCATCCGGAACAGGCACAACACCCACATTGGGGTCGATGGTGGCAAAAGGATAATTGGCCGCAAGTGCACCTGCTTTGGTAAGGGAATTAAAAAGGGTACTCTTTCCCACGTTGGGAAGTCCCACGATTCCTAATTTCATA
>CAMNCH010000085.1 GCA_946534145.1 uncultured Lachnospiraceae bacterium | reverse complement strand
CTTTTCATGCCCGCAGGGTCAGCAAAAAGCGCTCTTAAAGGCCCCAGCAAGTGCATAAAATAATAAGAATGGTTGACCCTACGGCGAATAATAGCCTCACTGAGTCATCCGAAGCAATATAATGGTCTATTGCAAAATGACCCTTAACGGCATTTTTGTTTTGTAGGGTCAACAAACGCCCAAAAGTGACCCGCAATACCCGCTCATGTGCCGGAAAATGTCCCGCAACACCCACCCACGTGCAAAAAACACAACAAAAATCCCGCGGCCAAAAGCCGCGGGGCGAGTTATCCACAACCACCGGAATTTATGAGGACTTTTTCCCCTTTCTGAACATGAATTTGCGCACAACGTTGATGCCGATTTTGTAGGGAAGGGGGCGCAGGGCGCGGTCGGCTTCTTTGAGCTTCTCGCGGATGGGAAGTTCCTGAGGGCAGTGCATTTCACACTTGCCGCAGCCGATGCACTGGGTGGCAAAAGAAGGCTCCTTGGTAAGGCCCACTGCCTGGGCGAACTGGAATCTGCCCGCGCTCTTGGACTCTGAAAACATAGTATTGTAAGCGCGGAAGATGCCCGGAATATCCACACCTTTGGGGCAGGGCATACAGTAGCGGCAGCCGGTGCAGCCTACTTTTTCCGTTGCCTTGATGGCCGATATAACCTTGTCATATACCGCAAAATCGCTGTCGGTCAAAGAACCTGCCGGGGTATCGGAAGCGATACGGCAGTTTTCTTCTACCATTTCCACGGAGTTCATGCCGGAGAGCACTACGGTAACTTCGGGCTGGTTGTAGAGCCAGCGGAATGCCCACTCGGCAGGAGACCAGTCCCGTCCGCTTTCACGCATAGCATCCAAGGCTCCTGAAGGAAGCATGTTCACAAGCTTACCGCCGCGAAGAGGCTCCATGATAATCACAGGAATGTGCTTGTCATAAGCGGCCTTAAGGCCTTCAACTCCCGCCTGGGTGACCTCGTCGAGGTAATTGTACTGAATCTGGCAGAAGTCCCAGTCGTAGTCATTTAAGATTTTAAGGAAATTGTCTGTGTTTCCGTGATAGGAGAAGCCGATGTTTTTAATGATTCCGGCTTCTTTTTTGTCCTTAATCCAGTCGATGATTCCTACGTTCTTAAGCTTCTCCCACATAGCTATGTCGGTGAGATGGTGCATAAGATAGTAGTCGATGTAATCGGTGCGAAGGCGGGACAGTTCTTCGTTGAAATATCTGTCGAGACCTGCGCGATTGCCTATCATATACTGGGGAAGTTTGGTGGCAATCTTAATCTTGTCACGGATGTGATTGCGCTCGAAAATTTCGCCTATTGCGGCTTCGCTTCCCGCATAGATGTATGCTGTATCAAAATAGTTCACGCCGGCGCGGTAAGCCGCCATGATTTCTTTTTCCGCCTTGTCAATGTCGATGGCGTTGCCTTTCTTGGTAAAACGCATGCAGCCAAAGCCAAGCATGGAAAGTTCTGTACCGTTTTTGTCTGTTCTGTATTGCATGGGGTCCTCTCTGCTCTTATGAGCCTCCGCCTCGTGCCCTATCTGTCGCCAAAGAAACCTGCATAAGGAAACTTATACAGTCTGATAGGGTTGCCGAAGAGATCCATTTCTTCCCCCGTTACCTCGCCGCGGATAATGCTTTCGGCGCCTTCAATAAGCTGCTCGATAAGCCCGGGCTCAACGGGGAAATTGCCGTGAGAAGGATAAATCGTGTCGAAACGGTGTTTAAATGTCAGTATGTGCTTGAGGCTTTTGACATAGTCGTAAATGTTTCTCTGGGGGCCGAACATGAAAATGTTGCCGTCCTGAATAGCGTCGCCGCCTATGAGCACACGGTTGTTAATGTCTAAAATTGCAATACTGCCGGGAGTATGGCCCGGATTGTCGATGATTTCCAAGGGACGGTTGCCGAGGTCAATTATATCGCCTTCACGAACGGGCACGATGCGCTTCGTAAGGTCGTCGCCTTTTACCTTGAGGTTGTCCGCCTCATTGGGGCTCATGTAGAAGTGCTTGAAGGCTTCATTGCCGGACACATGGTCTCTGTCGGCGTGGGTATTGAGGAGCTCAATCGGAAGGTCCGTAAGTCCCTCAACGATAGCCTTGGCATCGGGCGTATTCATGCCCGAATCAATCATCAGTGCACGCTTCTCCCCCGTCAAAAGAAAGAAACGCACTCCGCCATCCTCTATCCTGTAAGTATTGTCGTTAACCCTGATTATATCTGCCATTTTCCCCCCTGTTATCCTAATAACCCTTTTTCTTGTCCACCAGATACTTTAAAGGCCGTCCCGCAGCATAGTTAAGAAGGTCCTCGCAGAACATCTCCACATTTCTGTCCACGGTATATCCGACGGTGAGGTTTCCGGCTACGTGAGGCGTTATAAGCAGGTTGCGGGTAGTCCAGAGACGACTGCCTGCGGGAATGGGTTCCTGCCTGAATACATCAAGCGCCGCTCCTGCCAGTCTGTCCGATTCAAGAGCCTCCACCAGAGCATCCTCATCAATTGCCGAGCCTCTGCCCACGTTAACAATAAATGCATCATGAGGAAGAAGCGCCAGTCTTTCCCGCGAAAGAATGCCTCTCGTCTCAACCGTATCGGGAAGGCTCATTACCAAAAGATCGGTCTCGGGCAGAACACTGTCCAGCTCATCCACCTTAAGAACCTTGTCATAAAAGGGCTCATCGCACTTGCCGCTGCGACAGACACCTATAATGCGCGCAGGCTCAAAAGCCGCCGCCCTTTTGGCAAAAGAACTTCCTATATCGCCGGTTCCGAGGACCGTAATCCGGGAACCGATCAGGGATCTCTGAGGCAGTCTCTCGCCCCATTCGCCCTTTAAAGCCAAAGCATAATTGTATGTCATCTTCCTCATCATCATAAGCGAAACAGCTATAATGTGCTCCGCTATGGAGACTCCGTAAGAGCCCGATGAATTGGTAAGTATGCAGTCTTCATTGGCAAAAGCACCGGGCTTAAGCATCGACTCAACTCCCGCAGAAGTAAAGCACAGCCACTTAAGGCTCTTGGAAGTAGCAGCCGTTTTGACACCGAATCCGTACAAAACTTCCGCATCCTTAAACTCCTCGGGTATACTGTCCTCCGACTCGGTATAAAGAATCTCCGCTCCCGCTTCTTTGGCCGTTTTATTAATAAGGTCCTTGTGCTTTTGCTCCAAAAAGCCGCCTAAAACTATAACCTTCAATGAAAACCTCCGGGTATTTATTTTTTGAAGAAAGAATCCAGACCGTCGGCCATACCCTTGGCGAGCTTGTCCCTGTACTCTTCCGTGGCCATTAACTCATCCTCTTCGGGATTGGTCATGTAGCCCATCTCTACAATAATCGTGGGAACCTTGGCCCAGTTGATGCCGCTCATTGTATCGGTTTCCCAGACTTTGCTCTTGGGGTTGCCCGTAATGTCCACCATACCATTTAAGACACAATCCGCCAGGGCTCTGCTTTTTTTGTAGAGCTTACCGTTGTATTTGTTCTTCTTGGTCTGGCAGATGGTCATCATACCTGTTACGGTTGAATCCTCGGAACCGTCGGCGTGAATTCGGATAAACGCATCCGCATTGGCGTTATTGGCCATTTCGGCGCGCTCCGCATTGCTGATGTCCACGTCATTGGTGGTGCGCACCATAATAACGGTGTAGCCTCTGGACTCAAGTTCCTTCTGAAGTTTAAGGGCAACTATCAGGTTAAGCTCATATTCCGGAGTGCCCGTGGACACGCCTGTGGTACCTGAGCTTACCTTGTCCTTCATCTTGTCGGCGCCGGGTCCCACCGGTTCCTGGTCGTGATTGGCATGAGCCTGATGTCCTGCATCTATAGCTACCACGTATGTATCTTTTTGTTCCTCTTTGTTTAAAAGCTTCGGCACCAGAATCGCCGCAACCGCTGCCAAAAGAATGAGTACGACCGCAACACAAAGTATGGTCTTTCCGTTAGATTTTTTCTGTTTCTCTTCCATGTGAAAATTCCTCCCTAACACTTATAAAATAAGTCTACGGCAAAAATTTACCTGCCGCAAGATACAGTTCGTACCAATCGTGATGAGAGAGCTTCACGTCTGCTGCCGCGCAGGCATCCTTGATGTGTGCAGGGTTCATGGAACCGATAATAGCCTGCATCTTCGCAGGATGACGAAGAATCCATGCCAAAGCAACTGCCGCCTTGGACACGCCCTCGCGCTCCGCAATCTTTCCCAACGCTTCATTGAGCTTGGGGAAGTCGGGGTTGTCGATAAAAGTACCGCCGAACATACCAAACTGAAGAGGCGACCAGGCCTGAATGGTAATATCCTTAAGTCTGCAGTAATCGAGGCAGTTGCCGTCACGATTAACCGAGAAATCCGTAGTCATATTGTTCATGTAAAGCGCCTGATCTATAAGCTGCGATTGCTCGAGAGAGAGCTGCACCTGATTGATGACAAGAGGCTGCTTCACACATTTTTTCAGAAGTTCTATCTGCATGGGCACAAGGTTGCTGACACCGAACCACTTAACTTTTCCTTCTTTTTCCAGCTTATCAAAAGCCTTCGCAACTTCCTCGGGGTCAAATAAAACGTCCGGGCGATGCAAAAGAAGGGTGTCGAGGTAATCGGTCTTAAGTCTTGAAAGTATTCCGTCGACGCTCTCGATGATGTTGTCGTAAGTCCAGTCAAATTCATTCCTGTCAAAGCACAGACCACACTTGCTCTGAATATAAATATCCTCTCGCTTAAGGCCTGTCTCGGGGAAAGCTTCCGCAAATCTTACTTCCGCCTCGCCTGCTCCGTAGCATGTGGCATGGTCAAAGAAATTGACGCCGCAGTCGTAAGCCGCTCTGATAACCTTAGCCGCATCTTCTCGGGTCAGTGCCGGCATTCTCATGCAGCCCTGGATAATCCTTGAAACCTTGGAGGGGCCGTTAACAATGTCGATGTAATTCATAGTCCTGTCTCCCTTCGTGTTGTCCTAATCTTATTTATAACACATTGTGCACAATTTTTCAGTATCTGTTTTTCCGTCCGGTGCAGTTTTTATGTTAAAATATTCTAAAGTGAATTTCTTTCAAAAAATCTTTTGATTTGTGTAAGATAACGTTTTCTTTGTCGTCTATATGGGTGAAGGAGGAAAACCGAATGACTGATATCGATATCATAAATTTATATTGGGACAGAAATGAAACAGCCATTACGGAATCATCCGGCAAGTACGGCGCTTACTGCAGTTCCATCGCTTACAACATTCTTTATAACCGCTCGGATGCGGAGGAATGCGTCAACGACACCTGGCTTCATGCCTGGAACGCCATGCCGCCTCAGAAGCCCTCTGTGCTATCTGCATTTTTAGGCAAAATAACACGTAACTTATCCTTTGATTTATATAAAAAGCTCCACCGCGACAAACGTGGCGGCGACAGTATAGATCTTGTTCTGGATGAGCTTGCCGAATGTGTATCCGGCGGCGAGGACCCCGCCGACAGCTACGACCTGGCCGAACTTAAGAAAGACATCAATCTGTTCCTTGATTCACTGACAGAAGACAAAAGAAACATGTTTGTTTTAAGGTACTGGTACGCAGACAGCGTCGCATCCATAGCTTCCCGCTTTAAGACCGGCGAGAACACCGTATCCGTGACCCTTAACCGCCTGCGTAAGAGCCTTAAGACCTATCTTACAGAAAGAGGTTACAGCTTATGAAAAAAGAAGAACTGTTTGAAGCTTTATCAGACATAGACGAAAAAAAGATTAAAGACGCCCGTGAATACAAACGCAGCAAGATTACCGGAATGCAGCGTTGGATTGCTCTTGTGGCCGTGGCCGCAGTCATCCTGGCAACCATATCGGTAATACCTTTATTTAGTAAGAGGCAGACAGACCCCTTCGGAACCGCTTATCCCGGCTCCTTGAAAACGGTTCTTGCCTCCTACCCCGCTCCCATCGGAGCCGGTATGACCTCCGAAGAATTTAGCGAAACCCCGGACTATTGGAATTCCGTCATTTCTCTTCGCGACAAATACATGACCACCGCCGGTTATCCCGGCAAGATGGCTCCTTACTACTCAGCAATTACTAAACAGCTTTTGAGTGAAGGCGATGAGAACACCGTATGTTCTCCCCTCAACACATATATTGCTTTTGCAATGCTGGCAGAAGTATCCGAAGGCAACACCCGTAAACAGATATTGGACATGCTTGGAGCAGAGAATATCACGGATTTAAGAAGAGAAGTAAAGCGTATCTGGGAGAGTAACTATGTGGATGCTCCCTATCTTAAGAGCCTCCTTGCCAACTCCTTGTGGCTTAACGATAAATATAAGTATAACGAGAAGACTCTTAATACACTTGCCGAGAACTATTACGCGTCTTCCTTCATGGGCACTCCCGGCACCGAGGACATGAACAAGGCTCTCCGCGATTGGACCAATGCCAATACAGGCAACCTGTTAACCGAATACACCGAGAATATGGAGCTCGACCCATCAACCGTTCTTGACATTTTATCCACCATTTATTTCAAGGCTTCCTGGGAGGATAATTTCTATAAGTCGGCTAACACAGAGGAAACCTTCCACGGCACTAGGGGCGATACTACCGCTACCATGATGCATAAGTCCACGGTGACCGCGTTTTATGAAACCGAACAGTTTACCGCCATCGGCCTTGACCTTTTCGGAAGCGGCACAATGTATTTCTACCTGCCTCGTGAAGGTGTTAATGTGAATGAACTCGCATCTTCCGAAGAAGTATTTAGTTTAACCCGCGACAAAAACTTAGCAGAAGGGAGTTTGTCTGCTGTAAACATCAGCCTTCCCAAATTCAGAGTATCACAGCAGACCGATCTCATCCCGGTACTTGAGGCTCTCGGTATAACCGACGTCCTCGATCCGGAACTTGCGGATTTTACTCCCATTACAGAAAGGCCCGGTGAACTCTACGTAAACAGTGCCAATCATGCAGCCCTTGTCGAAGTGGACGAAGAAGGCGTTACCGGCGCAGCTTACACTGAAATAGCCATAACCGAAGGGGCTATGCTGACAACCCGCGAAGTCGACTTCACCCTCGACCGCCCCTTTATGTTCGTGGTAACAGGCGGAGACGGAGCCGTGTTATTCACAGGTATGGTTAAAAACATAGAGTAATATCCGCAGTTTCCTGTTATAATCAATCCATAGGAGGCGCTGCAATGAATTTTAACAAATTAAGATTCAATCCTTTTGCAATCTGTCTATGGATGTCTGTGGCTATTATGTTGCATATTTTTTGGCTCAAGCCCAAAACAGTGATTATACCCGATGTAAAACTGCGATTGGCAGTTGCTTTCGTGGCAATAGTCTTTACTCTGACCCTTCATGAATTGATTCATTTTTTCATGGCCCGGGTTCTGTGCGAAAAAAAGCCGCATATAAAAATTTCCAGGGACCTGATGGGAATTCCTGCCCCTGTAACTTTTTTTGACGGAAGCGCATCTGCTCCCAGAAAAATAATAATCTGGCTGGCACCTTTAGTCTTAATGACCGTCGGCCTTGATATAGCATTCATCTTTATGCCAAAGATTACCTTGTTTCTTCTGATAGTTGCAGGCAGCAACCTGGCCGGATGCTTTTACGACATACTTGATGTACTCGAAACTTTGGCAGTGCAAAAGAACAGAAAGCGTACTGATTAAAGTTCAATATAAGAAGGCTGAAGCGGTTACCCGTTTCAGCCTTTACTTATGCCTCTTTTTTCTTTTTCTCCCATGGAAGCTCCTCGTCGGAAGCCTTGAAGTTGTAGACGGGCTTCATGATATCGATGATGTCTACGGAATCCTTGATAACATCGATGATGTCCTCTAAGGACTTGTAGGCCATGGGAGCCTCGTCTAAGGTCTTCTCGTTCACTGAGGTGGTGTAGATGCCCTCCATGGCGGCTCTGTAGGCCTCCATTGAGAGGTTCTCTTTGGCCTGTGAACGGGACATTAATCGGCCGGCGCCGTGAGGAGCGGAGTAATTCCACTCGGGATTGCCTTTACCGGTTGCGAGTACCACACCGTCACGCATGTTGATGGGGATTAAGATTTTCTCGCCTTTGTGGGCCGCGATTGCGCCCTTACGCAAAATCATCTCATCGGTATCGATGTAATTGTGGATGGTATGGAAGCTCTCACCTGCAGTAAGACCGGTGCGCTCAAAGAGAGTCTCCGCCATTAACTCGCGGCTTCTTTTGGCAAACTTCTGACAAACTTCCACATCGTGAAGGTAGTCATCAAGAAATGTGCCGTAAAGCCAGCAGATGTCGTTCGGAATAAGCAAGTCCTGAGTCTCGAAGCTGTTTTTAAGCTCCGTTAAGGCGGTCTGAATCTCGCCGCGACGGCCCTCTGCTTTGTAGGTGGCGATTATCTCGTCACGCTTCTTAAAGTAGTCTTCTTTGCCCATGTGAAGGTCGATGGCAAGCTGCTGATAGTACTCAGCCACCTGCTTGCCAAGGTTACGGGAACCGGAGTGAATCACAAGATAGAAGGTTCCGTCGGAAGCCTTGTCTATCTCTATAAAGTGATTGCCGCCGCCCAAAGTGCCGAGGGAGCGCTCCAAACGTCTGGAATCTTTCAAATAACGATAGCACTTAAGGCCGGTCATATCGAAATGCTCCTTGCGGCCCTCCCACACATTCATACCGGAAGGAATATAATGGCAGGCCTCATCGATTTTAGCAAAATCAAGGTCCTTCTCGTTAATCTTTACTGTATACATGCCGCATCCGATGTCCACACCGACGATGTTGGGGCATGCTTTGTCCGTAATGGTCATGGTGGTGCCGATGGTGCAGCCTTTACCTGCATGAACGTCGGGCATGATACGAATCTTGCTACCCTCGGTCAAAGCATAGTCACACATTCTGCGGATCTGCTCGATGGCACCGTCCTCTATGATGTTTGCATAGCATATTGCTGTATTTATTTTGCCTTTAATCTCTAACATAGCTGTTCCTTTCCGGAGAGTCGCTATGCAGATATTTTAGCATAACGCTCTCCGTTTATTATTTCTTTCATGAATTTGTAAGGTGACAATTCGCCTCCCGCCACCATGGAGAATATTCTGGGGGTTACGCCGGAGATAAGCGCTACGCCCTGCTCGTTTTGAGTTACGGGCTGCTGTCTGTTTCTGCTTGCAACGTTCCAGAATATTACCTCAGGCAATCTGTAGCCGTGGGCCGCAAATTTTGCCTTGGCATTTTCAAAGTTTGTAACCGATGCGTTTTGCACACAATAGTTAAACTCCATGTCGGATATGATTATGAGCTTGGCAGGAAGTTCTTTTTGAGGAACTTTATTTGCCACCGCTGCCTTGAGGATGATATCGAATACCGCCTCAATGTTGGTGTCCGCCACCTCGCTGAAGGAAGCCACATAACGAAGCTTATCCGCGAAAGTTGCGCCCTTTAACTGCATAAGCTGAGGTCTTCTCGAAAACTCGATAAAGCAGTCCTTGAAGGCACCCTTATTGTGCTCTGCAAAGTATATGCCCAGTGACAATGCCACTGCCGCGGGCAAAGGCTTGCTGTCCATATACATGGAGCCTGAAGTATCTATCACCGCCAAAGCATTCTCATCGCCGCCGAAATCGGGCATGGAAGCCCAGGTAGCGTTGAGGGTTGCTTTTTCCTCGGCAGTTATAGCCTTCATATAGCTCTTGCCGGAGAACCATCTGTCGGTAAGGTAAGGCTCAACGAGTTCGTAAGGCATAACTTTGTCCGCGTGAAGAGTAGCCTCGCCGGTTGAAACCTTGGAAAGAAACTCTTCGTATCTTTCTTTGTCATTTCTTACGAAGGCCTTTCTGTACTTAAACATAGCTCTGGAGGGCTGTTTAGCGTAGTCGAAAGTGTAGTCCTTCTCTCTTAAGTTGTTCTCGATTATGCGGATTTTGGCACGCATAGCGGTCACAAGCTTTCTGTATTCTACGTTCTTGAGGCCGAAGGCTCTTGCGAGCTTTTTGGCGTTCTTAACGGTTTCAGCATTGGATGCGTTAACGGAAGGAAGCCATTTGGCCAAAAGAGATACATTTTCGCCGTTTTCAAGAGCTTCTATGTCGGCCATAAACTGCTCTTTGATATAGGCGATGGTTTCTTTTTCCAAAGAAGTGTCCATAAGAGCCAAAAGGTCGTCGTATCTGCCGTATTCGGCCACGTAAGCCATATTCTTTTTAACAGATTCGGGAGCATTCTCCGCAAGCCACTTCATGACAGTCTTAAACACACGTCTCTCGCCGAGGCCGCCTCTGATATCTCTGGCAAAGAATAAGATTTTCATGGCGGAGTCCGCATCTTCGGTGTATGCGCGCATGAATCTGTTCATTATTTCGGTGTCGCTTTCTCTTCTGAGCGCGCCGATTGTTGCAAAGAGATCCAGGCAGTCGGAATCGGTGGTTTCGTATGTGGCTGCGCCGTTCTCTGTTACGGTCATGTTCATTTCTTTCTTTAAAAATTCAAGCATTTTTATACCTCCTGCTTTTTACAAGGCACTTGCGGGGTTTGAACCCGCATCACTCGATTGACAGTCGATGTTTTACCAAAGTTGCTGTATGTGCCTTTATTCTGTACAAGACGCATTTTTATTCACCCACTGAATATGTATTGTTGCTGTGTGCGTCTTTTCTTCAAGACACTTGCGGAGCGGGATTCGAACCCGCGATTTCGGAGTATGAGTCCGACGCTTAACCACTTAGCCATCCTGTGATTTGCTGTATGTGTCTTTCATGGTTACATCATAATACGTGAAATTGGATATGAAAAGAAGCAGAATAGTTTTATTCTGCAACCCCAATTTATTTGACATTATGCTTGATTTTCGTTATATTTGAGTTAGTTTACGACCCCAATTAGGAGTAATATATGACAGAGAAATATAAGATTTATATTCCCGAAGACATGAAAAACCGCTTAACCCGGGATGCGGAACTGTTTGAATTTTACAAAAAAGACGGTTCCGTTAACCTGAATGCTTTTTTGAAGGAGCTGCTGGTCAATTTCTTTGACCAATACCGTGACAATAAAGAGCGCCTGTTAAGTACCATTCTTGCGGACCTCAGCGAATTTCCGTCCATTTCTCACAAGGATGCGGACAAGATTGCCGACAGAATCATGAATACCTACATGAAGAGCGACGAATATCGTTCCGACCGCAGTACCGCCATAAC
>CAMNCH010000084.1 GCA_946534145.1 uncultured Lachnospiraceae bacterium | reverse complement strand
CTGGGCGTTGATGATGTGCGATTCCTTAACTTCCGTGACGGCGGACTTTATGATTATAACGACTTGTATAAGGCTATGGCGCAGGTACTGGGAGAGATTAAGCCCGAAGTGATATTTACACCGGACCCTGTTGTATCAAGCGAGTGCCATACGGACCACCTGAATGTGGGGGAGGCGGCAAGGCGGCTGGCTTTCTTTGCACCTTTCAAAGAGATTATGGAGGCTTATGGGGCGGAGACGGCGCCGATTGAGGCTATAGCATATTACATGACGGCCCGGCCCAACCGATATATGAATGTTTCGGGCTTTATGGGAAGACAGTTTGAGGCGATTGAAGCCCACAAGAGCCAGTTCCCTATAGATTCCGGGGCTTACAAATCGGTGCGGACATACCTTAAACTGAGAGCCTTTGACTTTGGCTTCAGGAGTTTTTCGGGTAAGGCCGAAGGCTTCAGAGTGCTTGGGCGCACCCATATGCATTGTCTGCCCGAAGCGGGACGTTAGAGAAAAACTGCTTCCGGCATTCGAAAAACACAGCACACATAACAACTATTACAAATGTTATCTTTCAAGAGCGGAGTAAACTTTGCTCTTTTTGATTGTTTTTGCGGCGCTCTTTCTTTTACCTCCTAAGAACCTGCGATGTCAATTAAATGTTAATGCATTAAATATAACATTGTTTATATAAAATTTTTGAAATTACGGAGGAAAACCGGATGAAAGAGGTTAAAAGAAAGTCACTTAAAAGAGTGCTTCTTAATCAGGTTATTTTATTTGTAGCTGTAATTGTGGTAATAATCACCGCAATTAACGTAAAGATGGAGTCGGATAAGATAACCGAGTTGACTGAATCTGTTTTATCAAAAGAATCCATTTCTTACTCCGCCGAAGTATACAACTGGTGGAGCGCGATAGAGGGAAGAGTTAAACAGACGGCGGATGTTTACAAGAGCATTCCCGAACTTACATATGACGAAACCCGCTTAATGCTCTTAAGGCTTACGGAAGAGGATCCCGATTCTCAGGACATTTACATGGCTTACGGTCTTACGGGCAAGTTCCTGGACGGTTCCGGATGGGTACCCGACGATACCTTTGTTTTTACCGACAGAGCCTGGTACACCGGTGCAGTAGCCAAAAACGGAGCCATTTATACATCCGAGCCTTATCTTGATGCTTCAACCGGCAAGACCTGTCTGGCATGCTCGATTTTAATCGGCAACAAGATAGTATTAAGCAGCGATATCAACTTTGACAAGGGAGCAGAGAAGCTTAACAACTTTAAGTCAAGCTCTCCCGATGCCAAATTCTATATAATCAACAAAGAAACCGGGGACATTCTGGTAAGTAATGTGCCGGGCGTTGTGGGCGATACACTTTCGTCAAGCAGCGACCCTGTAGTGGCGGGACTTAAGAGTGTTTTCTCATCTATGAATACATCCAATACCCTTGATGCCGACAAAGCGGTAACGGCGAAAACCGGTCAGGGCAATATGATTTATGTGGCCACGGACATTCCCGAAACTTCATGGGTAGTGGCCAGTGCGGTGCCTTTTAAGTTCATGATGGCAAGTATTATGAATACGGTCATCTTTACAATGCTGGTGGGCATAGGCCTTCTGATTATCTTAGGTGTGGCTCTTCATATCGTTATCAGCAAGTACATGAATCCTGTTTCCGAAGTTACGGAAAGAATTACCGACATCAGTAACGGTGACTTTACGGTAAGAATCAATCCTGTGGGTAACAACGAAATTACCACCTTAAGCGAAAACTTAAACGAGTACATAGTAAAGATGAGAGATATGCTGGTGGGACTTGCGGATATTTCCACCAACATGAATACAAATGCGGGAGAGTGCTACGACATTTCCAAGTCTCTTTCCTCCGCCAACCATACTCAGGGAGAAGCAATCGAGCGTCTTAACAAGATTCTTACAGACATGAATGCTTCCATAGACGATATTGCAGAGGCGGCAACAGAACTTGCCCAGACTTCGGGTGACCTTACCGCCAAGGCTGAAGACGTTAAGGATCTTTGTTCCGAAACCATGAATTCTTCCAAGACCGGCAAGGAAGAAATGAGCAACATGACCACCAACGTAAGAACCCTTAACAATACCATTAAGGACCTTGCGGAAATCATTCGTGCAACTGCCAAATCCGTTGAAGAAATTACAGGTATTACCGATACCATAAACGCTATTTCCGAGCAGACCAATCTTTTGTCTCTTAACGCATCCATTGAAGCCGCAAGAGCAGGAGAAATGGGTAAGGGCTTCGCAGTAGTTGCAACTGAAGTGGGAACTCTTGCAGGCCAGTCCTCAGAGGCTACGGAGACCATCAGAAAGCTTGTAACAGGAATCACTCAGAATATTGAAGAGATTAACCATAAAGCAGATATCTGCGTAAGAGATATGGAAGCCTGCTTAAGCGGTGTTGAAAGCGCCAACAATTCTTTTGATACCATTTACGACGATGTAGCCAAAGCAACCGAAGGTATCATAGATATCACAAGCGGAATCGAAAAGATTAACGACGTAGCTTCCAACAATGCAGCAACCACGGAAGAACAGGCATCAACAATAACCGAAATCTTAAGCCTAAGCGATTCGATTGTGACAGAAAGCAACAAGCTCGTGGCAGAAACCGAAAGCATCTCCAATGTATCCGAGAACTTAAACAAATTCTCCGATGCCATCAAGACAGATCTTTCGCAGTATACTTTATAAGTTATAAGACAAAAAAAGTGGATAGACTACCATTTAAATATCTGTGAGCGCCCCGATATTGTGGGCATGTCCAATCACTCACTTGACATACTTAGGAAAAACGACTAATGCAAAAGAAACCCGGAGTAAAAAGCTTCGGGTTTTCTTATAGCACAATCTTAATATCAGTGCAAAAATCTCTCGCATAAGGGAAACTTTTGTGCAATAATCATGTGCATGGGACGTAGAAAAAATACTTAATATGTATATTGGAGGTTAGGTTATGAGACTTTTTTTTATAAGGCACGGTGAACCCAATTACGTGGACGATTGCCTTACCGAAACGGGTAAAAAGCAGGCGGCCGCAGCGGCGGAGCGTTTGCTTCTTGAGCCCCTTGATGAAATTTATTCTTCCCCCAACGGAAGAGCTTACGAGACCGCTTCACATACGGCTAAAGCCCAGAACCTGCCCATAACGGTTCTTGACTATATGCACGAGATTTCCTGGGGCGGAGAGGGCATTCCCGCCAACGGACATCTGTGGACCCTTGCCAACTGGATGATAGACGAAGACGATTTTGACTTCGGCAGAGATGACTGGCGTGAGCATCCTTATTTTAAGAACAATTCCGCAACCCGCGACTACGATTATGTGGTGGGTGAGTTTGACAAGTTCATGAAGAAACAGGGATATGTGCATGAGGGAAGCCGCTTTCTTTGTACCACCGATGAGCAAAAGAATGTGGCGGTGTTCAGCCACGGCGGTTCGGGAGCGTGTGTGCTTTCGTACCTGTTAAACCTGGCATTTCCTTATACTCTGGTGGTGCTTCCTTACGATTACACATCCATAATAGTGCTGGAATTTCCCGTAAATAAGGGCAAATACGTGCATCCCCGTATCGAGCTGTTCAACGAGACATTACATACCAGAAATATATCAAGCGGACTTAAGTTTCAGGAAAAATCTGAGTAAAACTTTGTCAAAAAATTGTCAGATTGCTCTAAAGTGGGCTTTCACGGGTAAAACTTTTGGTAATAGTTCTAATTGACTGACAAAACTCCCAATTGTATCATTTATAGCGTTGTGTTAACTGCAAGGTGGTATATGTTAAGAGACGCAGTTTGGCGCAACGCTATATTGAAAGGAGTATATGTATGAACGAATCAACTTGTAATGTTCCCGAAAAAGGTCCCATTACCGATGAGCTCTTAAACCGCATGGACAGATGGTTCCGCGCAGCCAATTACTTGTCGGCAGGTCAGTTGTACCTTCTCGAGAACCCTCTTTTAAAGAAACCCCTGACCATCGATATGGTTAAAAAGAAAATCGTAGGCCACTGGGGAACGGTACCCGGACAGAACTTCGTTTTTGTTCACTTAAACCGTGCCATCAAGCGTTATGACCTTGATCTTATTTTACTTTCCGGTCCCGGACACGGCGGAAATTTCTATATTGCCAACGACTATCTCGATGGCACTTATTCCGAGATTTATCCCAACATTTCTGAAGATGAAGCCGGTATGCAGAAACTCTTCAAGCAGTTTTCTTTCCCCGGCGGTATGCCTTCACACTGTGCACCCGAAACACCCGGCTCCATCAACGAGGGTGGTGAGTTAGGTTACGGCATTGCTCACGCATTCGGTGCTGTATTTGATAACCCCGACTTAATCGCTGCCGTTACGGTTGGTGACGGTGAGGCTGAAACAGGCCCCCTTGCAACTTCATGGCAGTCCAATAAATTCTTAAATCCCATCAACGACGGTGCAGTTCTTCCCATCCTGCACTTAAACGGATATAAGATTGCCAACCCTACACTCTTTGCTCGTATGAGCCACGAAGAAATCGTTGACTTCTTCCACGGCTGCGGCTGGGAGCCTTACTTTGTAGAGGGCGACGATCCCATGACCATGCACAAGCTTATGGCTGAGACCATGGATACCGTAATCGAGAAGATTAAGGCTATTCAGAAGCATGCAAGAGAAACCGGCGACCCTACCCGTCCCGTATGGCCCATGATCGTTCTTCGCACTCCCAAGGGCTGGACAGGTCCCAAGGTAGTAGACGGACAGAGAATCGAAGGCAATTACCTTGCTCACCAGGTACCCATTTCCATGGCTAAACCCGAAGAGCACTTAAAGATTTTGGAAGAGTGGCTTCGTTCCTACAAGCCCGAAGAACTCTTTGACGAAAACGGCCGTGCATTTGACGACATCAAGTCCCTTGCTCCCGTAGGAAATGCCCGTATCGGTGCTAACCCTCACGGTAACGGCGGTCTTCTTTTAAGAGACTTAAGACTTCCCGACTTCCGCGATTACGCATTTGACACTCAGGGTCACGGCGAACGCGAAGGCCAGGATATGATTGAACTCGGTAAATTCGTACGCGATATCTTCAAGCTTAACAAAGAAGCCAAGAACTTCCGTATCTTCGGACCCGACGAAACCAATTCAAACAGACTTAACGCTGTATTTGAAGTTGAGAACCGCGACTGGAACGCAGCTCACCTTGATACCGACGACAACCTCGCTGCAGACGGACGTGTTATGGACTCCATGCTTTCCGAGCACATGTGCGAAGGCTGGCTCGAAGGATACCTTCTTACCGGTCGTCACGGCTTCTTTGCAACATACGAAGCATTTGCACGTATCATCGACTCCATGGCTGCTCAGCACGCTAAGTGGTTAAAGGTTTGCAACCAGCTTCCCTGGAGAGAAGAGATTGCTTCCCTTAACTTAATCATGGCTTCCACAGTATGGCAGCAGGACCACAACGGATTCACTCACCAGGATCCCGGCTTCATGGACCACATCGCCAACAAGAAGGCAGACGTTGTACGCCTCTACCTTCCTCCGGATGCCAACTGCTTGCTTTCCTGCTTTGACCACTGTATCCGTTCACGTAACTACGTAAACGTAATTGTGGCTTCCAAGCATCCCAGACCTCAGTGGCTCTCAATGCCCGAGGCTGTTAAGCATTGTACTCAGGGTATCGGCATCTGGGATTGGGCATCCAACGACCAGGGTCAGGAACCCGATATAGTATTTGCCTGCGCAGGTGAGACTCCTACCCTTGAAGCACTTGCAGCAGTGTCAATTTTAAAGAGCGAGCTTCCCGAGATTAAGATTCGTTTCATCAACGTAGTCGACCTCTTCAAGCTTCAGCCCGCAAGCGAGCACCCTCACGGACTCACCGACGCTGAATACGACATGCTCTTTACCGCTGACAAGCCCGTTATCTTCGCATTCCACGGATATTCATCCCTGGTACACGAGTTAACCTACAGACGTCACAACAACCGTCTCATGCACGTTCGCGGATACAAAGAAGAAGGTACCATCACCACACCTTTCGATGTACGTGTACAGAACAACGTAGACCGTTTCCACCTTGTTCAGGATGCATTAAAGTATCTTCCTCAGCTTGGAAACAGAGGCGCTTACCTCTACCAGAAGATGAGCGACAAGCTTGTTGAGCACACCCAGTACATTCACCAGTACGGTGAAGACCTTCCCGAAGTAGCAGGCTGGAAGTGGGAGAAATAAGCTTCTGCTAAATAATCAATAAAATAACACCCTGCGGTTAATTCCGCAGGGTGTTTTGTGTTCCGAGTAACTGTCGGCTTCCAAAAACTACATAGGCCTACATTTGTTTGGCGTCCGGACCTTTTCGACGCGTCGGCACTTAGCGGGTGTCCCTCAAGCCGCTTACGTGTCCGTTACGCCAAAGAACAGAGTGCGAACGTGTCCGGAGGGCAAATAAATGTAGGCCTATGGGGGAGTCAGTAAGTTAAACCAACGTTACTTTATCAGGCGGAAGATACTTGATAAGCATGGCCTCAAGTTCGTCGCTCTTGATGGGCTTGGAGAGGTAATCCGCGAAGCCGATTTCACGGTATTCGATATCCGCGCCGCTTAAGGCATTGGCTGTGAGGACGATGATGGGGGTGTCGGTGTTTAAGCCGCTTACGGAGATGGCCTTAAAGGTTTCGATGCCGTCCGGAGCGGGCATGCGGTGGTCAAGGAAGATGCAGTCGTACTTTTTGTCGTCGCACATTTCTATGGCCTGGGCACCGCCGGTTGCTTTGTCCACTTTGACCTGAGTGCGCTTAAGGAGTGCTTCCACAACCTTTAAGTTGACCATGACATCGTCCACCACAAGAATGTTGGCGGTGGGAGCACGGAAACTTTCGTGGTACTCGACTGTGGCGGGAGCAGGGGTCTCGGTAAAGGGGCCGAGGGGCGTCCTGTCCACGATGGTCTGGGGTAGGGTGACCTTGAAGGAAGTGCCCTTGCCGGGGGAACTGTGCACGGTGATGTGTCCCTGCATAAGCTCTACCAGTTCCCTGGTAATGGTAAGACCAAGGCCGGTGCCCTGAATCGTAGCGTTCTGCCCTTCATTGACACGTCTGAAAGAGTCAAAAATGTGAGAGAGGTCCGCTTCCGAAATACCTATGCCGGTGTCGGAAATTTCCACATATAGCTCCATGGTTTTGTGTGATAAGAAGTTGCAGCTCACATTAATGGTGATGCCGCCTTCTTTTGTGTATTTGACAGCGTTTGAAACAAGGTTTGAAAGAACCTGCCGTATTCTTTTGATATCACCGTTAAGCACCGAAGGTATGCCGGGGTCGCAGGAAATGTGGATAAACAGGTCCTTCTCGGCAGCCATCTGTTCAAAGAACTGCTTGATATCCCTCAAAAGTTCATGGGGATTGTAATCGGAGTGTACCAGTTCCATTTTGTTGGCTTCGATTTTCGAAAAGTCAAGGATATCGTTTATAAGGCTTAAAAGTACGGCGCCGGACTGCTTGATTTCTTCGGCGTATCCGCGAATTTCCGGGTCCTTTTCGGTGCGAAGCACCATTTCGTTTAATCCGATAATCGAGTTAAGAGGCGTGCGGATTTCATGGGACATGTTTGCAAGAAACGCACTCTTTGCGAGGTTTGCGTTGTCCGCATTGACCTTGGCCTCGTTGATGGCAGCAAGGTAATAGATTTCCTCGGTAACGTCCCTCAAAAGAAAATAGGAGCCCAAAACTCGATTGTTTTTGTCCGTAAGTTTATTGAATTTAATGCGGTAGTGCTCGGTTTTGGCAACACCGTTGCGAATCGCGTTCTTTATATAAGGGATATCGCCGGAACTTTCGCCGGTCATGATGATTTCTTTAATCACGGAGGAAACCGGTTCGCAACTGAAATTGTAAGTGCTTTCGTCAACATCGAAACGGGTCTTAGCAAAAGCATTGGCATAAATGCAGGAATCGTTTATATCAAAAAGAATAAGGCCCTCATTCATATCGTCCGTAGCCCTTAAGATAGATACGTTCATAAGGCTTCTCGGCACAAAAACCGTAATGGAACCGTATATCAGTGCGCCTGCAACAGCATAGAAAACAACGGAGATATCAAGCACAAGAGAAAGGGCCATGTAAGCAACGTTTAAAGCCACAACCAGCAAAAGAACGGACAAAATAAGAATGTATTTAACTCTGTAAAGGCTGTAGCTTTTGATAATACGATACACAATAAACACAAGCGCCAGAGCCATTACCATATAGTCGAGGGTAAGGTGAACATAGTAATAGGGGCGGAAGCCCGTAAGAAAGAAGGTCACGCCGGCATTGTCCGTATCTTCATAGATGTAAAAAAGGTGGCCGAAGATGAAATTGGCATAGATAGAAACAGTATCGATAATCATCAGAGCACAGATGATTTTGTGGGTCTTTTTGAAAATGTCCACATGCTCGGTGTAGAGCATACAGAAACCGTAGAGAAAATAAAGAATAAAGTCAATGGCTGAAAAATAGGCACAATACGCCACAGCTGCCATTGCAGAATTGACCGAAACGGCAACGAAAATATTGGCCACAACGGCAAAAGAACCCGCCACAAGCGCCCGTTTTAACCATTTCCCATAGGTATCTTTAATGCGATCCATTGCGTAGATCGTAAGAAACAATACGATAACGGCCAGAAAATCAACCATTACATATGCTGCTTTTGTATACATTTGATAAACCCCTTATATAGTTCTGTCCCCAAACCCCTGTGCTGTTTATTTATACTATTATAATAATACTGTATTAACAAATTGGGAAAGACTATATTTTAATTATACTTAAGATGTTTCTAAGAATAAAAAACTTTTCAATTATGTCCTCGGGTGGTATCATTTTTAAGTAGTATTAAAACTGAAAGGAACACTTTATGTGCGGAATTGTTGGATATATAGGTGACAAACAGGCTTCTCATGTACTTCTTGAAGGCCTTTCAAAACTTGAATACAGAGGCTACGACTCTGCGGGTATTGCCGTAAGAGACGGAGACTCACCTGCCGAGGTCGTTAAGACCATGGGCAAAATAAAGAATCTCGTGGAGAAGACCGACAACGGCAACGCCATCAAAGGCACCTGCGGTATCGGTCACACCAGATGGGCTACCCACGGAGCACCCAGCCGTGTCAATGCACATCCACATGTTTCGGGTAACTGCAGTAACTCGGGCTCAGGCGTGGTAGAGTCCGAAGTTGTGGGCGTTCACAACGGTATTATCGAGAACTATCAGGAGCTTAAGGTTAAACTTGAGCGCCACGGCTATCAGTTCTATTCACAGACGGATACCGAGGTTTTAATTAAGCTTGTTGATTATTATTACAAAAAATACAAGGTAGGTCCCATTGACGCCCTTGCCAAGACCATCGTGCGTGTGCGCGGTTCTTATGCTTTGGCCGTTATGTTCAAGGACTGCCCCGGCAAGATTTATGTGGCGAGAAAAGATTCTCCCATGATTATCGGCGTTAACGATCGCGAAGTATTCCTCGCATCCGACGTTCCCGCCATTCTTAATTACACCAGAAACGTTTACTACATCGGCAACCTTGAAATGGCTGAACTTTCAGCAGGTTCCGCTGTATTTTACAACCTCGACGGCGACACAATAGAGAAGGACCTCACAGAGATTAAGTGGGATGCCGAAGCAGCTCAGAAGGGCGGTTACGAGCACTTCATGATGAAGGAGATTCACGAACAGCCCACAGTTGTTTCCGATACCCTTCACAAATACGTGGATGAAAAGGGCACCATCAATCTCTCTGAAGTAGGCCTTACTGTCGAAGAGATTAAGAATTTCTCCGAAGTTTATTTTGTAGCCTGCGGTTCCGCCTGGCATGTAGGTGTTCAGGCCAAATACGTATTTGAAGACCTTGCCAAGATTCCCGTAAGAGTGGAGCTTGCATCCGAGTTCAGATACTCCAAGGCCGTTGTCAACAAGGACGCCCTCGTAGTCATTATTTCCCAGTCCGGTGAGACTGCGGATTCTTTGGCTGCCTTAAGAATTGCCAAAGAAAGAGGCATCAAAACCCTCGCCATCGTCAACGTGGTAGGCAGCTCCATCGCAAGAGAAGCGGACCATGTAATGTACACCGTTGCCGGTCCCGAAATTTCCGTAGCCACCACCAAGGCCTACAGCTGCCAGCTTATGTGCGCATACTTACTGGCTCTTGAGTTTGGCCACGACCGCGGAAATCTTGAATCCTACAGCTCCTACATGGAAGAACTTTTCACCATCCCCGACAAGATTGAGAAAGTCCTTGAGGACAAAGAACGCATTCAGTGGTTTGCAGCCAAATACGCCAATGCCACCGACGTTTTCTTTATCGGCCGAGGCATCGACTACTCCATCTGCCTTGAAGGCTCCCTCAAGATGAAGGAGATAAGCTACATCCACTCCGAAGCCTACGCTGCAGGCGAGCTCAAGCACGGTACCATCTCCCTTATTGAGGACGGCACCCTCGTAATCGGCGTTCTCACCCAGAGCGACTTATACGAGAAAACCTTAAGCAACATGATGGAATGCAAATCCCGAGGCGCCTACCTCATGGGCATTACCGCCTACGGCAAATACGACATGGAGGACAGCGTAAACTTCTCCGTTTACGTACCCAAGGTTGACGAGCACTTCGCCGGAAGCCTTGCCATCATTCCCCTCCAGCTCCTCGGCTACTACATCAGCGTCTCCAAGGGCCTTGACGTAGACAAGCCCCGTAACCTCGCCAAGAGCGTAACAGTTGAATAATGTTTAATTAAAGGTCTGCCGGGACAGTTATTCTCTGCAGGCCTTTTCTTTTTAAACCTCCGGAATGTAATACCGGAAAAGAAAGCTTAGCCGGCTCAAAGCAAGTCACTTATGAATCCCCCGGCTGTTTTGGGCATTAATAACTTTCCTATTGACTTGTTATGATAAATGTGTTACATTACTCATTGTTTAGCGATTTAAAGTGATAAAATCGCAGCCGCTTCGAGAGGACATTTATGAAGAATTTGCAGTCGGTACAGTACTATTATTACTTTACTGAGGCTTGTGTCTTTACAAGCCTTTATTACCGTGCTTTTCATAAAGAATAAACATTGTCCCTCGGGAGCCTAAAGTATTTTGAATCTTATGCGTCGGTCCTTGAGGGCCGGCGCTT
>CAMNCH010000083.1 GCA_946534145.1 uncultured Lachnospiraceae bacterium | reverse complement strand
GCCAATAATGTACCAGACCTTTACTGCCAGCGTGCTTTCAGATAAAAAATGCCTCTTACCTGTCTTCTTTTCCCTCAAAATCTTACCCATAAATACCACCGTGTTTCGTATTCCACAAACAGTTTACCACGGTTTCACAAAAAAAACCATCAGCCATACGTTTTCGCGTACGGGCTGATGGTCGTATAGTCTGTCAGGATTAACCTTTGATGGCGCCTGCCATAAAGCTTTCCTGAATCTTTCTGCTTAAGAATACATAGATAAGCAGAGTGGGGAAGGTTGCAATTACAAGTGCCGCACCTACAACGCCCCAGTCGGTGGTGTGCTGTCCGAAGAACTGCTGAACTCCCACGGGAATTGTCTTAAAGGAGCTTGTGTATGTACTTGCAAAAAGGAACTCGTTCCAGCACTGTAAGAAGGTATAAATACCTATGGTAGCAAGTGCGGGAGTCATAAGAGGCACAATGATTCTTACGAAAGTACCCCATACACCGCATCCGTCGATGCAGGCCGCCTCATCAAGGTCCTTGGGAATCTCTCCCATGAAACCGGTACTGATAAGAATAGCCATTGCAAGCGAGAATGCCGCATAAGGAATTATGAGTGCCCACATGGTATCAAAAAGTCCCACTAACTTAATGCTCTTGTAAAGAGGAACTAACGCTGCATGAAGGGGAATGGTAAGTCCCAGCATGAAGAAGCTGTTCATAAGCTTACGTCCTCTCCAAGGAAGACGGGTAAGCGCGTATGTTGCCATAAGAGCAACTACAATAGTGATAACAATTGTAATAACCGCTACGACTATACTGTTGGCAAAGAGCTTAATCATATCAACTCTTTCCATAGCAGTTTTGTAAAACTCCCAGTGCCATTCCTGAGGCAATCCGACTACGTTCTTACCATAAATTTCCGGATTGGTCTTAAGGGAAAAAGTAAACATCCAATAAAGCGGAAACAGGTTAACCACCAGCCAGAATGCAAGGAAAATGTAAATAAGCACTCTGAAAACCGGATTGGTCTTCTTGATGTAATAATCGTCGATAGTCATTACAGGTCTTTGATTCTTTTTATTATTTGCCATATCAATCGTCCTTCCTAAATACCCTATTTACTACCAACGCAAAGAAGAAGCAAAGGATAATAAGCATTACTGCAATTGTACTGCCCATTCCGGCTTTGTTACGAAGAATCAGCTGATTAATCATAACTGTGGTGGGCACTTCGGTAGCATGGAAAGGACCGCCGTCCGTCAAAACTTTTATAAGGTCATAGGATTTAAGAGATCCTGTGATTGCAAAAATAACACTGACTTTAATAATGGGTTTGATGGAGGGGATAACGATGTATCTGTTAATCTGACCGTCAGTAGCTCCGTCAAGCATTGCAGCCTCGCGAAGGTCGGGTGATACGCCCTTAACACCTGCATACATAAGCAGCATGTGGTAACCTACGTACTGCCACAAAGTCGGAACAAATGCGGAAATGAGCGCTATCTTCTCATCTCCCAGCCACTGCACCAGCTTGCCCTCGGGCAGAATGTGAAGAGCCCATAAAGCTCTGGTAAGCAAACCGTAATCGGGATTATATATTTTTAACCATAACTGACCTATGATAATTGTCGAAATAAGTACCGGCATGAAGTATACCGATAAAAAGCCTCTTTCACCCTTAATACCTTTACCGAGTAAAAGAGCAAGGCCCAAAGAAAGCGGCAACTGAAGGAATACGGATAAAGCCGCAAGAATCAATGAGTTACCCAATGCACGACGGAAAGGGATACTTCCGCTTGTAAACAGTTTAACGTAATTCTCAAAGCCAACAAAGTTTTCTTTTGTCAACGGATCCAGCAAGCTCATATTATGAAGGCTGTATCTGAATGACATGAAAATAGGAGCTATCAAAACTCCAACGAACAATGCCAAGCCGGGAAGCAAAAACAAAAATATATTTATACCGTTTTTGACTTTTTTATTCATCCTAATATATACCTTTCAAAAAAGGCGGCCTCTCCGTACCTTTTATGGTCCGTAAAAGGCCGCCTACATCTCACTTAGATGTTTTGATGTTTAGCCAATCAATTAGCCAATGTCATCTGTTAAGCCGGCTACAAATCCTTCGCCGTCGATCTTGCTGCCGTAAATCTGGCTTACGTAGTCAAGATAGATCTGTGCGGTATCAGCGTCCATAGCGGTGTCGCCGAAAAGAACATAACCGTTAGCTTTGTTACAGATGTCTGCAACTGCCTGGGTAAGAGGGTTGATGTCAGGAGTTTCATAATCAACTTTCCATGAAGGAAGTCCTGAACCTGCAAGGTAGCTGTAGTGGCAGATTGCTCTACCAAGTTCGAAGGTGAAGTTTGCTGCTACTTCAGGGTTAGCTGAAGATGCTGCAACTGCAAGTGTATCGGAAGGTCCGCCGATAAGCTGGCCAAGAGAAGACTTGCTGGAGTCAATTACAGGGAACTCAGATACTGCTGACTTGAAGCTTGCGCCTGCAACGTCACCACAGTTCCATGTACCATTCTGATAGAATGCGTATTTGCCCTGAAGGAAGTTGTTCTTAACTTCGTCGTTACCAAGTGAAATACCTGAAGGATCGAAGTAGCCCTTAGCAATCCATTCCTGGAAGTAGCCGATAGCTTTCTTGATGTCTTCGTTGTTCCAAGTAGATTCCTGAGCGAAAATCTTAGCGAGTTCGCCGGCACCGATGGTCTTCTCAAGAAGGGGCTCGATGTACTCGGTTACACACCATGTTTCCTTACCGGAGCATCCGAAAGGAATCTTGCCTGCTGCAACAAGCTTATCGCAGCAATCGATGAGTTCGTCATAAGTCTTGGGAACTTCAGTGTAGCCAACTTCTGCAAGCATGTCCATGTTAGCAAATAAGCCAACAACGTTCATGGTAAGCGGAACACCGTAGTGCTTGCCACCGTAAGTGGTGTTGTCAAGCATAGACTCGGGAAGGTCTGCTGTGAATGCCTTGTAAGCATCGTCTAAGCAGTATACGCGACCAGCCTTAACGAAATCGCCAAGGAATGCTCCACCCCATGTGAAGAAGATGTCAGGAAGCTCGTTAGCTGCTGCAGCTGCCTTAATCTTTGTCTTGTAAGCTTCGTTCTCGGTTGCTTCCCACTCGAAGGAAATCTCGGGATGAGCTGCTGTAACCTCGTCAATAGCCTGTTTGTAAGCAGGGTAGTTGGAATCGCTTTCGGTAGCGATACACCACATCTTAAGAGAAACTTTCTCATCTGTAGCTGCGGGAGCAGGTTCAGTGGAAGTTTCGGTGCTTGCGCTTACAGAAGTTTCGGTGCTTGCGCTTGCACTTGTGCTTGTGCTTGTTTCAGTCTTAGTTTCGCCACATGCGCAAAGACCGCATACCATGGCTGTTGCTAAAACCATTGCAACAAATTTTTTCATAATTCTCCTCCTTTAGAAAAAATGTGCTTATATGATAAAGGGATTATCCCCAATATCCGAAGATTATTTAATCTTGACCATAGGCCAGGGATACTCGATGGTAAGAGTGTCACCCGATACGGAGTAATAAATTACAGTTTCATCCATATCATCGTTGTATGTAAGAGTAATGGTACCCTCCGCTTCATTCACTTCGTAAGTGCCGGAAAAGAAACCGTCCTCCACAAAAGTGCCTTCAGCCGTAAACTCGTAACTCCAGTTGTCCGGCGTATCCTTCCACTCTCCGACCACATCTGACGAGGAACCCTCACCGGAACGCATATAATCGGTTGCTTTATAAAGAAGAATGCCCTTCTCCGTAACTACGTATCTAAGCTTCTTAACATTGGACTGAGAATCGGTAAGAGTGATAAAGGCATCATCGTAAGTACAACCGTACTTAACTCCATCCAGCGTCGCCTTACCGGATTCAATAATGAGTGCCGCCTTATCGGTGTCATGTATGTAAGCCCACTCTCCGTCAAGAGTTCCCTTGGAACCGGAACATCCTGCCATTAGTGAAATAAGCATTACAACTGCCAAAAAAAGAAAAACAGATTTATTAATCTTCATAACTACCCGATACTCTTCTCCGAGGACTTTTGTGCACTTTACACCCAATCCTCACTTTACGTACTATTTTGTTACATATTTTGACTTAAGTGAATGGAAATCTTTTACCTTTACAAGTACATTTTTTACTTTTTTGTATCATTTTTCACGGAAAAACGTTTTTCTTTTGTGCATTCTGCGAGCCGCGGCAAGCACATTTTTTACCTTGTGCAAAAAAGTGCTTAAGAAAAACCAAAAAAATGCGAATTAGGGATACAGATGTGACATGTTGACTAGGTGGTGCTTTAGTCGGCAGAAAATGACAAAAAACGAGACGACCGAAGTCGTCTCGTAAAAATCATCGGATACTAGTCACAGCATTTTATCGTCATTTGTTAATTCAAACAAATTCCAACCCGCAATAGAACATATAGTAACTCCTTTTTCATATGCCTGTCTAGCCCTATCTGTATATAAAAGATTGTTATAGTACTTTTTCACCCCGCTATTTGGATTAAGTACCCATGCCCCTCTTCTCATTTGTTTCTTAAAAGATTTGATAATCTTTACAAAATCATTATCAAGTTCCCTTTCAGTCCACACAAACATACTACTCTCATACAATTTATTATCATGTTCTTTACCTAGCCTTATAACAAGATTATTATCCTGCATTTTTATAAATGAATTATAGTCATCTGATTGTTGAATATTCGATTTTGATATTACCAGCATATCGGCATCTTCTATTTCAGCCGCTTTTGCTTCTTTCCCAACTTCGACCACTTTAAAATCCGGAAAAAGAATCACCTTACCGACCACATATCTTTCATCTAATGCCGAAATAAATTCTAAGATATCTTCATGTGTGGCGTGATATTGTATGCTTATTTTTCCCACTGTGTATACCTCACTTAACCATATTTAAATTTCTTTTTCTCATTTATTATCCCTATACTCAATTACTCGCTATTCGAATCTTATAATGCTATATCTCCGCCGATCACTTTTTTCAAAAAGGAATCAAAGTCTTCGGCTACGGCTTTCGCATCTTCAAATTCAGGCTCTTGTCCCCGGATTATGGCGCCCTTTCCTTTTCCTGTATCGATTGCATAAAAAGAATAACCATTGCGGACAGACATAACTATGGGTAATTTATCCGACCACCATTTTTTAATCTCTTCTGCCCATTTTGCATCACCTATGGCTGCATTCAGGCTGATTGTTTCAAATTCGTTCCATTGAAATTCACCATCAGGCTTAGCGTTATAGTCAGCGGCACAAAGAAAACAGACTGTCTGGCCCTCGTTTTCTATAATACTATATTGCTCAGCAAGATTCTTCCAGGTTAAGGGAAGATTTTTAAAGTTTCGCAGCACTTCATTACTGCCGATACCGGCCTTCTCTTCTTTGGATATCACGTTCCATTTATTATCTTTAAGCCATCCGATAAATTCACTGATTACGGTTTTTTCTTTTGTTTTATCTGCCGATTTATTATCTTTATGCCTTCCGAATATATTTTTAAGCACGATTTTCTTTTCCTTTCGTCTTACTGCCTATCCCAGGATTCTTTTTGTCAAAAACTCCGCAAAAGAATCGGCATATAAACTATTGGAAAACAATTCATACACCGGATACTCGTCTCCCACAAGGCCCTTTGACAAATCAAAATAGAATATTTCATCATCAGTTTCGCATATGATTAATTTGTCGCCAAACTCTGGGTTCTTTTTCCTGTTAAGCTCGTTGATATATACTATATCTCCTCCAACTACCTTATCAAAGTCTATGCCGTAAATGCTGTATATCTCTTCTCCGTATACTTCGCCGCCATTGTAATTTTTTAACCACCATTTGTATGAAGCCGGCAAAGAAACATTAAGCCTTGCCTCCGCCGCTTCTATCCATTTGTCTTCAATACCCTTTCCGAAAGGTGCAAAGTCTACGTCTCCTTCTGCCTGTTCAATCGCCTGTTTTAATTCTTCGTACATATTACCCTCCATGTTCCATTCAATTATATTATAAAACAAAACCGCCCCGAAATCCTCGGAGCGGTTTAATACTCTCTTACTCTTCGTAAGGCTTGATGGTGATGATGCTTCCGTCGGGACGATACTTAAGTTCGGTGAACTTAACGCATCTTCTGTGGTTGATACCGTTGGAAAGCTCGCAGTCGTGGTAGAAAAGGTACCACTTGCCCTGATACTCAACGATTGAGTGGTGGGTGGTCCAGCCAAGTACGGGCTCCATGATACGTCCGCCGTAGGTGAACGGACCCGCGGGGCTGTCGGATGTAGCATATACAAGGTAGTGGGTAGTACCGGTTGAGTAGGAAAGGTAGTACTTACCGTTGTATTTGTGCATCCAGGGGCCTTCGAAGTAACGTCTGTCTTCGTCACCGACCTTAATAGAATCACCGTTTTCATCTAAAATAACAAGATTCTTGGGTTCTGTTTTAAAAGAAAGCATATCATCGTTAAGCTCTGCAAACATGGGACCCTGAGCTGCTTCGTCGGGATTGATGGAGCCTTCGAGCTGGCAATCCTTGGGGTCATAGTAACCCTTCTTCCAGTTATCAAGCTGGCCTCCCCAGAGACCGCCGTAGTAAAGGTAAGCGCGTCCGTCCTCGTCCACAAAAGAAGCGGGGTCGATGCTGTAGCTGCCCTTAATGTAATCATCTTCTGCCTTGAAAGGTCCTACGGGAGACTTGGAAGTGGCAACGCCGATTCTGAAAAGACCTTCTTTGTCCCTTGCAGGAAAATAAAGATAGTAAGTGTCGTTCTTGAATGCTACATCGGGAGCCCACATCTGTTTGGAAGCCCACTTGACGTCTCTTACGTGAAGAGCTTCGCCGTTGTCAACGCAGGGAGCGTCGAGATTGTCCATGGAAAGGATGTGATAATCCTCCATTCTGTACTCATCTCCGCTGTCATTGTCCTCACCCTCATGAGGGATGTCATGAGAGGGATAGATGTATATTTTACCGTCAAAAACATGTGCTGACGGGTCTGCTGTAAAAATGTGTGTAACCAAAGGTTTTCTTTCTTGACTCATACTGTTCTCCTATTAATCAATACTCTGTGCAATTTTACAGTATACTAACATACAAAAAAGCACTCCGCATATCAAAGAGTGCTTTTATTTTCTCAATTTTCGCTTTTTTGCAAAAAAAAGGACCCTATCACAAAGATAAGGCCCTTCTATCCGGCAATTAATCAACCTTGGGAAGTCTTGCTCTGAACTTGGCAAGTTCTTCGTCGGTGGGGATGTAATCGTCCATCTTGCCGTCGTGGAACTTTTCATAAGCAACCATGTCAAAGTAGCCGGTACCGGTGAGGCCGAAGACGATGTTCTTTTCTTCGCCGGTTTCTTTGCACTTAAGAGCTTCGTCGATAGCTGCCTTGATGGCGTGTGAGCTTTCGGGTGCGGGAAGGATACCTTCAACGCGGGCAAAGGTCTCGGCTGCCTCGAATACCTCGGTCTGCTTGACGCTTCTGGCTTCCATGAGGCCCTGATCGTAGAGTTCGGAAAGAATGGAGCTCATGCCGTGGTATCTTAAGCCGCCTGCGTGGTTGGGAGCGGGGATGAAGTCGCTTCCGAGAGTGTACATCTTGGCAAGGGGGCAAACCATACCGGTGTCGCAGAAGTCATATGCATATACGCCTCTGGTTAAGCTGGGGCAGGATGCGGGCTCAACGGCGATAATGCGGTAATCTGCTTCGCCGCGAAGCTTCTCGCCCATGAAAGGAGCGATAAGTCCGCCAAGGTTGGAACCGCCGCCGGCGCAACCGATTACGATGTCGGCCTTAATGCCGTATTTGTCAAGAGCCGCTTTGGTCTCAAGACCGATTACGGACTGGTGCAAAAGAACCTGATTCAAAACGCTTCCGAGTACGTATCTGTAGCCGGGTGTTCCGACAGCCACTTCAACTGCTTCGGAAATAGCGCAGCCAAGTGAACCTGTGGTGCCGGGATGCTCGGCCAAAATCTTCTTGCCTACGTTGGTGGTCTCAGAGGGTGAAGGTGTTACGGATGCGCCGTAAGTACGCATTACTTCACGTCTGAAAGGCTTCTGCTCGTAGGAAACCTTAACCATGAATACCTTACAGTCAAGGTCAAAATATGAACAGGCCATGGATAAAGCGGTACCCCACTGACCTGCTCCGGTCTCTGTGGTAACGCCCTTAAGGCCCTGTTTTTTTGCGTAATAAGCCTGAGCGATGGCGGAATTTAACTTGTGGCTTCCGCTGGTGTTGTTACCCTCAAACTTGTAGTAGATGTGAGCGGGGGTTCCGAGCTTCTTCTCAAGGCAGTACGCACGTACCAGAGGTGAAGGACGATACATTTTGTAAAAGTCTCTTATCTCCTGAGGAATCTCATAAAACTTGGTGTCGTTGTCAAGTTCCTGCTTAACAAGCTCGTCACAGAATACTACGGAGAGTTCTTCCGCTGTCATGGGCTTGTGTGTGCCGGGATTAAGTAAGGGTGCCGGTTTCTTCTTCATATCGGCACGAAGGTTGTACCATGCCTTGGGCATTTCGCTTTCTTCAAGGTAGATTTTGTAAGGGATTTCTTTTGACATATTTGTCTCCTTTCTGAGTGCGTCGGGACCGGTTCTAAAATAAAAAAATCCCGACAGTTAACTGCCGGGACAGGAATTCCTGCGGTGCCACCCTGCTTGGTACTATCGTACCCACTCATGCATACAATCATATGCTGATTTTTGATTACGGGGAATCTTACCCCGGCCTTGATACTCGTGACCTTTCACTCGGCCCTCGGGAGTCCATTCGTCTCTTAATCCGGTACCGCAATTCCACCGCCTGCGGCTCTCTGTGACTGATTGTATAGAGATTACTTCTCTCCTTCATCGGTTTAAACTGTTATAGCATAGCTTGCAGACAAAAGTCAAGGATTCTTACAAATTTTCTGCAAGTTCCAGAATAAGACGCTCGGATTTTTCCCAGCCGAGGCAGGCATCGGTAATGGATTTACCATATACTCCGCCGTTTACGGGCTGGTTGCCGTCTTCGATGTAGCTCTCCACCATGAAGCCCTTTACAAGCTTTCTGACATCATCGTTGTGGCGCATGGAATTGATAACGTCGTTGATGATGCGGGGCTGCTCGAAAGGATTCTTGCCGGAGTTTGCGTGGTTGGTGTCTATAATAACTCCGGGGTTTTGGAGGTTCTTCGCCGAATACTGGTTAAGAAGCCTTACAAGGTCCTCGTAGTGATAGTTGGGGTTAGATTCGCCGTGTTTGTTGGTATAGCCACGTAAAATAGCGTGTGCGTAAGGGTTACCCGTGGATTTAACCTCCCAGCCCCTGTAGATAAAAGCATGAGGATGCTGAGCCGCCATGATAGCGTTTAACATTACGCCGTAATCGCCGCTGGTAGGGTTCTTCATACCTACGGGAGCGCAGATTCCGCTGGCCGTAAGTCTGTGCTGCTGGTCCTCAACGCTTCTTGCGCCAACGGCCACGTATACCAAAAGGTCGTCAAGATACTGGTAGTTCTCGGGATACAGCATCTCGTCGGCGCAGGCAAAACTGGTTTCTTCCACCGCCCTCATATGAAGGTGTCTGGTAGCAATAATACCCTTGAAAAGATCGGACTTCTCGTTGGGATTGGGCTGATGAAGCATACCCTTGTAGCCGTCGCCCGTAGTACGGGGCTTATTGGTGTAAATTCTCGGCACAATAATAATCTTGTCCTTAACCTTCTCCTGCAGAGGCACAAGTCTTGAAATATAGTCGATGACGCTGTCCTCGTTGTCAGCGGAACAGGGTCCGATTATCAGTATAAGCTTGTCGCTCTTTCCCGAAAAAACGGCTTCCAATGCAGCTTTTTTGGCCTCCACAATCTCCTCGGCCTTTGCGGAAAGAGGACACATATCCTTTATTTCTGCGGGAAGAGCCAGTCTTCTCACAAACTCGAAATTCATATTCATTCTTTGTTAAACCTCGCTCTTCTTGCAGTGGAAAGTCTCATTTTTTCTTTGAGAGCTTCCTCGTCTTCTTCTTCAATCATGCGCTTCAAGTCTCCGAGTTCGTCCATGAATTCGTTCATGCGCTTCAAAAGTGCGTCCTTGTTTAAAAAGAAAAGCTCGGACCACATATTTTCGTTGATATTGGCAATTCTCGTAAGATCTCTGAAGGAGTCGCCGGTGTAATTGACCAGGTTCTCGTCATCGTCACAGGTCATAAGGGCAACCGCGATGCAGTGAGTGAGCTGTGACACGTACGCAATCATGCTGTCATGCTCCTCGGGCGAAAGAATGGATACTCTGTTAAAGCCCAGAAGTCCTCCGAGGTTCTCGCACCACCTGATGGCTCCGCCCGTGTTTTTGTCCGTAGGCACCACGATGAAGTTGGCATCCCTGAAGATTTTGTCGTCGCTGTTCTTAACGCCGTATACCTCGCGGCCCGCCATGGGATGCGCCGCAATAAACTCCGCATCGGGTCTTAAAATCTTCTGAACGTCGTACACCACAGGACTTTTAACACCTGTCACGTCGGTAATCATGACGCCGCTTTTAAAATTCTTCTGATTGTCCTCAATCCACTTAACAACCTTGGTGGGGTACAGGGCCATTATGATGCAGTCTGCCGCGCCGATGAGCTCGGGGTCGTCAAAAGAAGCTCCCTTGCTGATTATTCCCTTAGAAAGTCCAAACTCAATGCTCTCGGGATTGGCATCGATGGCATGCACGTGGTAGCCGATGCGCTTAAGGGCTCTTGCGTAGCTTCCGCCCATAAGTCCGAGACCCACTATTAATATGTTTTTCTCATTAATCCATTCCATGTCAGATTTTTTCCACCTTTATTCCAAGTTTTTGTATGTCTTCAAAGAAATCGGGATAGCTCTTGGCCACCGCTTCGGCCCCCTCAATCTCCCCTCCTGTCAATGTCAAAAGAAGGGTCATGGCCATCACTATTCTGTGGTCGTTGTGGCCGTTAACGGGTTCTGTGGGGGCTTTTAAAACACCCTTACATACCTCGATTTCGTTGTCGTAAACATTAGTCTTAATTGAGAGCTTTGCAAGTTCTTCGGACATTACGGCTCCGCGGTCGCTTTCTTTGACCTTCAGACGGGCAGTACCGGTGAAGTACGCGCCTTCTTTGGCTGCCGCCAGCGCCATTAGTACCGGAGCCAGGTCCGGGCAGTCCGAAAGGTCGAAGTTGCCGGAACCGTGCTTAAGTT
>CAMNCH010000082.1 GCA_946534145.1 uncultured Lachnospiraceae bacterium | reverse complement strand
TCTAACTTGAAAAGACGGCTCAGTCCGAAAGAGCCTCGTCCAGATCTCTTATAAGGTCATTCACGTTCTCGATGCCTACGGACAAGCGCAGAAATCTCTCATTGATTCCCAAAAGATTACGCTGCTCAACGGATAATTCTCTGTGAGTCTGTGTCATGGGATATGTCAGCAGGCTCTCAACACCGCCGAGACTCTCCGCAAAAATGATTAACTTAATCTTATTAAGCACATCTTTGGCGGTCTGCTCGCTGTCCACTTCAAAAGAAATCATCGCGCCGTAGCCGATGTAATAGACCTTTTTGACCTTTTTGTGATTCTTAAGCCACTCGGCTATCACTTTGGCGTTCTCCGACTGGCGCTCCATGCGAAGAGCAAGGGTCTTAATGCCTCGAAGGGTCAGGAAGGAATCTATGGGAGCCAGGGTGGGGCCGAAACTCATGCATAGGTATCTTATACGCTCCGCAAGGTCTGTACGGTCTTTATGGGTGCATATGAAGCCCGCACAGGTGTCATTGTGACCTGCCAGATATTTGGTACCGCTGTGAACCACGATATCGGCACCAAGTTCCAGGGGTCTTTGAAAATAAGGGGTAAGAAAGGTGTTGTCAACAATCAAAAGAAGATTAAACTCCTCCGCAAGCTTTTTGATGGCCTTTAAGTCCGTAACCTTCATGGTAGGGTTGCTGGGAGTTTCGATATAGAGTGCTCTTGTGCCCGGCTGTATGGCCTTACGAACCTCATCAAGGTCGCCTGTGTCCACATAACTGAAGGACACGTTACGCTTGGGCGCTATCTCTCCAAAAATACGTACCGCTCCGCCGTAAAGGTCGCAGGTGCAGATAACATGGTCGCCGGGGTTAAATAGCTCCAGAACAAGAGCAATTGCCGCCATGCCCGTAGCTGTTGCAACGCAGTCTCCCGCACCCTCGAGAGATGCCAGAGTGTCCTCAAGTTCTCTTCTGGTGGGATTACTGCCGCGGCTGTATGTGAATGTATCTTTGGTAGGATGCTCGCCGATTTCCCTGTGAGCAAAAGTAGCTGTCTGATAGATGGGAACGCTTACCGCTCCGTGTGGATGTCCGTTAACTATGTCTGTCACATAGTGACAACATCGGGTCTCTATATCGTAAGTTTGATCCGCCATTTTCTTTCTCCTTAATGCCCCTGTTTAATTCAGGCTCTCAGCCGCCTTTTTGTCCCAGGAATAGGTGGGATTGAGGGTTACGCTGCGGCCGCCCGAAGCTTCCACCGTGGTGCCGGTCATAAAAGAAGCTTTGTCGCTGCATAGGAAAACTATGGGTGCCGCGATTTCTTCGGGTCTTGCCGCTCTGTTTAACAGGGTTTCTTTTGTGGTATATGCAAGTTCTTCCGGCTTTAAGTTCTTACGCACCAGAGGCGTATCAGTAAAGCCCGGCATGACGCAGTTGACTCTTACGCCGTAGGCCGCATACTCGCCCGCAAAGGTCTGTGAAAGGCTTCTTACGGCAGCCTTCATGGGGCCGTAGATAGATGCTCTGCCCGAGGTAGCGCATCTGGCTGCAAGTGAGCTTACGTTCACTATGCTGCCGCCTTTATCCTTCATGTATCTGAATGCCGCCTGGCACCCGAATACCGCGGACTGGAAGTTAACCGTGTAGTGTTTGTAAATCTCTTCTTGTGTATATTGTTCCCCTTTTCTGGCAAAAGAAGCCCCTACATTGTTAACCCAGGCATCGATGGTCCCAAAGTGCTCTGCCACGCGATCCGCGAAGCCGTATACAGCTTCCTCCTCGGTTACATCTATTGCTTCCGCATAGACTTCTCCGTAAGCGGAAAGTTCTTTGACGGCTTCGTCAAGAACCGCTTTATCTCTTGCACAGATTGCAACCTTGGCCCCCTCCTGGAGGAAAGCCTTGGCGGTTGCAAATCCTATCCCTTTACTGCCGCCTGTTACGACGGCAACCTTCTCTTTCAATCCTAAATCCATTATTTATGCTCCGAATGCCTCTGCCGCTTCGCGAACCCACTTTAAGTGCTCAATGGGAATGTCGCGGGGAATGGTGCAGTCTGCGCCGATGATAACGCCGGTGGTACCTGCTGCCTGTAAAATCTTTCTGGTTTCTGCCTGAATTTCTTCTTTGGTGCCTTTATAAAGAACACCGCTTGCGGTATTGGCAAATCCGCCTACAACTGCACGACCTCCGAAGATTTTCTTGCCTTCCTCAAGCGGAACGCCTTCTACGCCTGCTGCCCAGTTAATAACCTTTACGGGATAACCTGCGTAAGTGGTTAAGTCGTTTCTTCTGCCTTCAAAGCCGCAGATATGTAACATGCTGGAGTCGTTAACCCCATTGGCCGCTTCAAGCACTGCGATTTCTGCGGGAGCGATGTATTTTAAATATTCATCCTTGCTGATTCCGTTAAAGTTGCCTACGCTGAAGTAGATACCGTCGGTGCCGCCTTCTTTGATGACTCTTGCGGCAAGAAGCTTGATGTCCTCGGAAATTGTGAGCAAAGCTTCTTTTAAGGCCTCAGCATCTTCTTTGTATAATCTTGTGATGCTGTCAAGATTGAAGCCGTCGATACCTATGAAGAGGTATGATGCGGGAGAAAAAACATTGTAGATGGTAACGATGTCTTTTCCGTATTTTTCCGTAATGTTCTTAACATGAGCCACCTGGTCGTCAATCCACTTAAGGGTTTCGGGCTTGCCTGCCTTGATCTTCTTTAAATCTGCCGCAGTCTTAACGGGCTCCTCGGGAAAGCCGGGATAGTTAAAGAAACCGTCGCTCATGATTTTTACGTAATCGGGGTCCCAGTCCTCTATGAATTTAACGTGACCCTTGTAGTTAATCTTTACGATTTCGTCGCTCTGGGGCGCGGATTCGTCCTTGGCAAAGTGGAACCAGAAGCCTACGGGTACGCGTTCGGTTTTTTCGTTGTTAAATGCTTTTAAAACAAGATCTCTCTTGGATGACATATTCTTTCTCCTTATCGTATTTCCGTAAATTTTTTATCTTTTGAGGCCTTCCCGAAGCCTTCCACTATTCTGACGGCCTCAATGCCGTCCTCCCCCGTAACGTCTACGGGCGTGTTGTTAAGAATACTTAAAGCGAAACGCTCGTGAATATCTGTAAGTTCCAAAACTTCCTGAGCGTGTGTCGATTCAAAATCAAAGTACTGAGTGGTTCCGTCGCTTAGCTTAAGTACAACGTCATGACCTTCCGCAAAGGTAATTATGGCTCCTTTGGTACCTATAAGGGTTGTGGAACGGTCTTCTCTGTGGAAGCTGAGCTTGGATGCTATGAGGGTTCCCACAACACCGTTTTCAAACTGAAGAATGCCTGCCACGTGGTCGTTGGTCTCCCTTATATCTCCCTCTACCGTTTCTGAAAGAAGTCTGTCTACCTGAGCGTAGACCCCCTTAACCTCCGAGCCCACAAGCCAGCGGATGAGATCTGCTCTGTGAACGCTTATGTTAAAGAGTGCGTCCTGCCATCCGGGATACTTCTTGCCGTTTAACACTTCGGGGTCACTGTTACCAAGAACCGTGCGAACCGTAAGAAGCTTGCCTATTGCGCCTGCATCCAGAAGTTCTTTGGCCTTCGCATGCTGGGGATAAAATCTCTGTACATGTAAGAGTTCAAGCTTGAGGCCGGTTTCTTTGGCCACTTTGTTAATCTTCTCCGCTTCTTTAACAGACAGGGTCATGGGCTTTTCCAAAAGAACATGCTTGCCATGCTTTAATGCGGCGATAGCGGGCTCCGCATGTCTGTCCGGAGGTGTACCTATCAAAACCGCGTCCACATTCTCATCAAACAAAACCTCATCAAGGCTCTCATAAGCCTTTACGCCGTGCTTGTCGGCAACAGCCTTGGTGGATTCGGGATGACGGTTCAATACTCCGTAGAAATTGGTGTGTTCTCCCTGCAAAAGAGCCGGTATGTGTCTTCTGGCCGCTATGTCGCCGGCACCGATTATGACTATGTTTACTTTGCTCATAATTACCTCCGCGCTCTTAGGTGTTGGGATATAACTCGTCAATGACTTCTTTTAACACATTGAATCTGAACTCCGGAAGTTCATTGGGAAGTGCGCATCCGGGAGCAATAATCAGTCTGTTGGCAGGAACCGAAGCAATGGCGTCTTTAACATTCTTTCTGATTTTCTCGGTCAGTTCTTCTCTTGAAGGGAAGTCAAAGCCGCTCTGGCGCTCGATACCGCCGATTAATATCTTGTTGGTCTTTCTTGCAGCATCGGACAAAGAAACATTTGTAATGGTGGACTGCCAGTTGAATGCCTCAAAAGGGAAGTCTAAGAATTTGTCAAAATAAAGATTTGAGTCGCCGTGGATGTGAAGAATGTTGAACCAGGTCTTGCCGATTGCGGGTTCGAAGCCTTCAAGGTCGCTCTTTAATGCAAATTCGTCATATTCTTCGGAAGTAATCTGTGAATCATTGGCAAACTGGGTGGAGTAGAAGATTCCGTCTACGCCTGCGTTTGCATAAGCTTCGACGATGTCTCTTGTAACTTCCGTAAGAACCTTAAGGCCTTCTTTTAAATCGTCGCCGTATTCTCTTACAAGGGGAATGAAGCGGGCGGGATCCTGGAAACCGTTGTAGAGCTCCTGGGCATAGGTAAGAGGCGAGAAAACGGTTGCCACTACGGGTACTTTGCCGTCATAGTATTCCTTGAGGCGTTTTGCCACTTCTACTTCCCTTGCCACAGCGCCGGTGTGGATGTCAACCTTTTTAAGGGTTCTGAACTCCTTGGGGCTGTTGATGTATCTTACAAGGGTGGTGGGGAATTCGATTCCGTCTCTTGACCAGCGGATCTTGGCGCCGTACTGCTCCTGAATGTGGATGCCGTTTGCCATAATCTTTATGAAGTCCCACTGATTCTTTTCCTGAAAAGCAATATGGGCTTTAACGGAATCGCTTACAACTCTGTCATCCTGATGGAAGTGCTTCCATACACTTGCGCCGGGGCGGTCTACCTCGCGTCCCTCAACCATTGCTTTAATTCTCTCATAAGGTGTAAATTCTTTTGACATAACTCCAATCTCCTTTCATTCTCGGAATATTGTTAAATTGTATAATCAAAATCAGGTAAGATGCGCATTAAGAATTCTCTGGTACGCTCTTCCTTGGGCTTTGTGAAGATTTCCTTGGGAGAACCCTCCTCCACCACTACGCCGCCGTCCATGAAGACTACTTTTGTGGCAACGTCCTGAGCAAATTTCATTTCGTGTGTTACGACTATCATGGTGATGCCTTCTTTGGCAAGCTCACGCATGATTTTTAAAACTTCTCCCACAAGTTCCGGGTCGAGAGCCGACGTGGGTTCATCAAAAAGAATGATGTCCGGATTCACTGCGATTGCTCTTGCTATTCCCACTCTTTGCTGCTGGCCGCCGGAGAGCTGTACGGGGTAGGAATCGTATTTGTCGGAAAGACCTACCTTGTCGAGAGCTTTCTTGGCTATTTCAATGGCTTCCGCCTTGGGAACCTTTCTGGCAACCGTCAGGCCTTCGGTTACATTCTGAAGGGCTGTTTTATTGGCAAAAAGGTTGTAATTCTGGAACACGAAAGCGGATTTCTTTCTGATTTTTTCTATGGTCTTGGCCGATGCGTGATTAAGATCGGTTTTGATATCGTCAAACTCTATCTCACCGCCGTCTGCCTTCTCAAGAAAGTCGATGCAGCGAAGAAATGTTGTTTTGCCTGAGCCTGAGGGGCCGAGGATTACCACAACGTCGCCCTTCTCAACCTCGAGGTCCACTTTTTTAAGTACCTGATTGTCTTTAAATGCTTTGCTGACATTTTTAACTTTTAACATCTTAAAATTCCTCCGCTATACTGCCAGTCTTTTTTTGTAACCCGAAAGCTGATGCTCAATCACTGCAAACAGCAGCTGTACCACGGTACAAACAATGATGTATATAAGTGCTATCATGAGGTAGGCTTCGATGTAGTAGTAGCCGGAAGCCGCCTTCATCTTGGATATGGCCGTAATCTCCTGTACCGCCATGAGAAAGGCCAAAGAAGTGTTCTTTATAAGTCCGATAACCGTGTTGCAAAGGTTAGGTAACGCAGCTACCAGAGCCTGAGGGATAATGATTCTTGCGTATGCCTGTCTCTTTGAAAGACCTACAGTCATGGCTGCTTCCATCTGTCCGTGTCCCACAGTGCCCAGTGCCGAACGAAAGAGTTCCGTAAGCACCGCTATGTTGTTAAGGGAAAAAACAATGATTGCATAAACAATCTTGTTCATCTTAAAGATGTTATAGGAAAGGCCGAACACATCTTTAATCAGGTAATTGAGTGTGGAAGGTAACAAGCTGTAGATAAAAAGAATCTGAAGCACTATCGGGGTTCCTCGTATTAAGGAAACGTAGCCGGTAACGATTTTGCTTGAGACATTTTTGTTTTCAAGCTTGGACAGTGCCATTGAAAATGCTATGGGAATGGAAACCAGCAATGTAAGTATCGTAATCAGAAATGTTTTCGGTACGCCCCCAAGGGATGCAATGAAGGTTTCCCGCATAAATTCTGTATTTAATTTCATGGGTTCTTCCTTTCTTTATGCAACCGATGTGGCGTGCTTTCTTCCTTTGGAAAGGCTCTTTTCAAGTCTTCCGAATATTAACTCGATGACTAATGTAAGTGTCCAGTAAATAATGGCCATGGCCAGGTATATTTCCAAAGAAAAGGAGCCCTGATTCATACCTATCAAAAGGCTTCCTTCTCCCATGACATCGATAAGACCTATGGAATATGCCAAAGCGCCTTCTTTCATAAGGTTTACGAGCATGTTGGAAAAATTGGGAAGCGCATGTACCGCTGCCTGGGGAAGTACTATTCTGTAAAAAGCCTGGAATTCCGAAAGGCCGCTGCACACAGCAGCCTCTCTTTGTCCGGGGTCCACCGCAAGGTAGGCTGCCCTGAATACTTCACCGAGGTTGGAGGCAAAGAGTATTGAGAAAGCCGTAATTACGAATACTCCTTTGCTGAAGTGGTTAACGTCAATTCCAAACTGCAAAAGCAAAAACGGAATTCCGTAATATACTATGAACAGCATTACGATTGACGGAATACATCTTGTGAGGTAAATGTAACCTTCGGCTATAGCTCTCGGTATAATTCTTCTTTTGATCTTGGCTCTTGCCAGAAGTATTCCTATAAGGCCTCCGAATATTACCGTTCCAAGCATCATTAAAAGAGTGATTCCCACGTAAGGAACGATCTTTAATAAGGCCGTTATGATATACTCCGGATGAAATGGATGCATAATTTATTCACTCCTTTAAATGTTCAGTCGCTTACAAATCCAAGAATTAAAGTTCGTCGCCGATCTTGTATCCTTCGGGAACGAGGTCGTAAATGTTGTAGCCGAAGTACTTCTTCTGAAGTTCGTCAAGGGTACCGTTTTCAAGGAGCTTCTCCCAGGCTTCGTCATAAGCTTTTACAAGGTCCTCTTCACCAAGAGTGAACAAAGGATATGTAGGAATACCTTCGTAAGCTACATAGGAAAGTTCATCTGCGTACTGATGATATTCACCGTCTTCTGCTTCAACAATTGCTTCAAAAGCAGTCTGGATTACAAATGCTGCATCGTATCTTCCTTCAAGTACCCACTGATACTGCTCTGAAACAGTGAAGTTGTCGGAGGGCTCTAAGATAATCTGATGGTCGGGGTTGTTCTTGTTGTAGTTCTCAATAATGGTGTACTGTGCATTCTGAGGTGCAAGGGGTACGAGTAAGCCGGAGAAGTCTGCAAAGGACTGCATATCCTTAATCTGGTCGGCGTTCTCTGTACGGAAAGCAATACCTGTTACGGATGCTGCAATGTAGTGCTCGGGGAAGAGATATTTGGTAGAGCGGTCTGCTGTCCACCATGCACCCTTTATGCCAATCTGGTATTTACCTGTCTGAACACCGATTAAAAGGTCGCTGTCGTCGCCGGTTGCTTCAAATACGAATTCGTACTGGGGAAGAAGTTCATCTACTGCTTTAAGTACCGCTACTTCATAACCATCGCTCTCACCGTCTGCGGTAAGCACGTTGTAAGGCCAGGATGCTGCGGAGTGAGAAACAACGATTTTTCTTACGCCGTCTGTGCTTGCCTGTGCGGGTGTTTCTGTTGATGCTTCGGTTGATACTTCTGTTGATGTAGCGCTGTCGGAAGTCTTCTTCTCAGCAGATGCCTTTCCGCATCCTGTCAATACTAAGCTCGCAAGAACCGATACTGCCAATAACTTTTTAACAAATGATTTTTTCATAATTTAATTTCCTCTCTTATCTGTTTTCTTAATTGATTTCCCTAAAAATGAGCAAAAAAATAGTCTGCGCTCTCGCAGACACCTTCAAAAATAAATATGCTTATTAATCCTTCTGTGGGATTACAAGGTAACTGTGTTGAGACGTAAATCTCCTTCTTTATGCGATTGATTTATACAACAAGTCATGCCACAACACATTCGTCCCATAGTGTTAATCTTAATCTGCTTCATTGTAGTGCTCCTTTCGTCTAAACTGTTTGGGTGTTCTCACCCGTTGGAATCATAATACTATCTCTGCAGGCGTTTGAAAATTTCGCAAAATTAATCCTCGGTGATAAGCAGGGGTTATCACCGAGGAATGTATTAATAATCACTGTTTATTCGGTTATTTCGCGAAATCTCTGGAGATCCGCAATGTATTCTTTGCCGTAAACCGACAGTTCTGCCCCGGACCTTGTAATGTAGCCGATAATAAGAGGGTCCTCCTCCTCAAGCTTAACAGACACAAGTCCCTGCAGTATTACATCATCCCCCGCCAGCATACCCGAACCGATTGAGTAGCCGTTTAGCTCCGCTATAATCTCCATGGTGGTGGCGCGGTCGTCGGAGCGTATCATCTTCTCAAAGTCGTAATCCGCAATGGCCTCTTCCGTCAGATAGAAATTACTTCCGTCGCTTTGGTCAAAAGAAACGCAAGGATAATCCTTTAAATCCTTAAGGGAAATGGTGGTCCTGCCGGCTAGCGGGTGGTCCTTCCACACATAAGCGTAAGTCTCACGTATCATGAGAGGCACAAACTCAAGCTGGTATTCCTTAAGGAGCTTCCTGATTACGCCTTCGTTGGCACTTGAGTAGGACACGATACCCACCTCGCTCTTCATGTCTCTCACATGCTTAAGCACATCCCTCGTCTTGGTCTCGTGTATGGAAAAAAGAAACTTCTCCGGCTTAAACTTCCTGATGACCTCGGTAAAAGAACGAATGGCAAAATTATAGTGCTGGGTGGATACGGAAAAGCGCTCCCTGTCTCTGTTGGCTGAGAGATATCTGTCCTCCAGAATCGCATACTGACCCACCGACCTTTTGGCATATACCAGAAACTCACTACCCTCGGGTGTGAGGGATATGCCCTTATTGGTCCTGTTAAATATGAGGATGCCCAGTTCCTCCTCCAGTTCTCGAATGCTGGCGGAAAGCGCCGGCTGTGTAACAAAAAGCTTGGTAGCCGCTTCTCTCATGGATGACGATGCCGCCACTTCGAGAACGTACTTAAGCTGATTCATGTTCATAACTTAGCCCTCTTTTTTGTTATAAGAATTACTTATCATTGTACAACCAGTAACCTACTATTTCAATAGGCGATTAGTACTGCTTATCGCCGAACATAGAAAAACCCCGCAGCCCAAAGGCCACGGGGTAATGTATTCATATACAGTTTTATTTGTCCATATAAGCTGCCTTGAATATGTCTAACACTGCATCAAAAGCAGGCTTGGGATTCAAGTCCTTGTCAAAGAGTCTGGCGTTTGTCTTGTCACCCTCCACGTAATGGTCCTTAAGGCCAAAGAAGGTTACGTTGGTAATATTACAGTTACCGCCGCCCTGAGTATCCAACAGTTTAAGGTTCGTGAAGATGCTTCTGTATCTCTTCGCCTGTTTCTCAAACTCCTCCGCGGTTTCTTCGTCCACGCCCACAGACAGTTCCGTAATCTGAATCTCCACATCAAGCTTTGCATACTGCTTAATAGTGGTCATGATAGTGTTCATGTCCGGGTAGCTGATGCCCCAGTATCCCTGCATGCCGATACCGTCCAGAAGACCCTTGGACTTTAAGTCCTCGCAGAGCTTATATATAGCGTTGCGCTTGGTCATCTCATAAGTGTTGAAGTCGTTGTAGAACAGCTTCACATCCGGGTCCGCATATTTTCTTGCAAAGGTGAAAGCCGCCTCCACATAGTCGGGACCGATGGTCATGTACCAGGGATTTTCCTCGCCGCCATTCTCCGTTCTGCATAAAAAGAAGCTTTCTTTGTCACCCTTGTCAGGGTCCACCGCTTCGTTGACCACGTCCCAGCAATAGATTACGCCCGGGTACTCGGTCTGGACGTGCTCAAGCACCTGTTTGATATAACTTTCCATGCGGTTGAGCATGGTTTCTTTGTCCACATATGCGCCGTCGTCCTTGTAGCCCTCGCGGAAGAACCATCCGGGAGCCTGAACGTGCCACACAAGTGTGTGACCGCGCATTTTAACGCCGTTATCACTGCACCACTTGAGGGTATCGTCTATAGTGGTAAAATCAAGCACCGGCATGCCGTCGGGGCTCTGTTGGCTCTCCTGCTGCCTTAAAAGGTATGCGGACTTCATAAGGTTGGACATGGTCACACTGTTAAAGTGCTTTTTAACCATAGCCATGTATTCTTCATCGTAAGTAGTCAGATTGTCGAGGGTGCTTCCGTTGATGCCTACTCCGAGAGTGAAATAATTGTTGACTGCGTCCTTGAGGGCTATGTCCTCGTCCTGAACAGCCGCTTCATCAACGCTTGTCTCAGGTTCGACTTCAGCGCTGTTATCAACACTCTCGGTAACTTCTGAAGTCACAGTCGTTTCGCTTGTCACGGGGCTTTCTTTTGCAGTGCAAGCCACCATGGCAGGTAAAAGAAGAATAAGGCCAAAGACGACCGAATTCTTTAAATATTTATAGTGCATATCGGCTCTCCTACTGATTGGATATAAAAAGAAAAGCAAGCAGGCCGATAAATATCACTTCAAGCACCGCTCCCGCAATGCTGACTATTTTTACCTCACGGCCTTTAAAAAGCCTGCCAAGTACAAAGTATACACCCGCACCCAAAGCTCCGCCAAGAGTATTTGTAATAAAGTCCGTTATATCGCTTGCGCCTAAAGAAAAAATCCACTGAAGGACCTCAAAGCACAAGCTGAGAGCGGCACACAAGGCTATGGCTTTAACAGCCTTTTTGCCAAAAAGTGCCGTAAAATAAAAGCCCGCCGGAATAAACACCGCTACATTATATAAAATATCCTTAATATGAAACAAAGATCCCGCAATCCTGTCAAAATAAAAAGGAATAAGGTTAATACCCCTCATATGCGGAATCCTGTCTATACTGTCAGCCAGTTTAAAAAGAATCAGCCAGCATAGAAGCAACAGATATATTACAAAAACCACAGTCACCAATATTCTTTCTTTTCTGTTTTCAGTTTTCATATAACCTCCCGCATAACTCTTCTTTGTTCAAGCAACATTATAAATGCGGAATAATCAAAAGAAAATCTACTTTAGAATATATTAATCAGATGTT
>CAMNCH010000081.1 GCA_946534145.1 uncultured Lachnospiraceae bacterium | reverse complement strand
CCACCGTTTCCCCCGATGGAAAGCACGTTTCTGTAAACGTTAGCGGTACCGCTGCTTTGATATCCTTCAACGGTAAGTGCGGTTTCATAAAGGTTACCGCATCTCATGCCCATGCGCTCCCAGGCCTTAAAATGCTCGGTTACGGAAATGGTTCCGCTGGTGCGCTTGGATGTACGTACACTCCAGTACTGCTGGAATGTTGTGTTACCTTCGATGGAGGGCTGATTGTAACGAGTGGTCTCGTATACATCATATGTTCCTCCGTCAACGGTAATCTGTCCTTTGGGTGATGCTCCCGGCGGACGCCAGCTGCCCCAACTGTCTACGATGTAGTACTCTACCAAGGGATTCTTCATCCAACCGTAGACGCAAAGGTATGAATTACCGTTAGGCTGGTAGTTACAGCCATAGTCGACAGAGATATTACCCATCTGCTGATAGGTACGGCTGCTGTCGAACTTCTGCCCCTTTCTGAAAAGGGCATTTCCGATATTGCTCCAACTGCACTCAAACGTTCCCCCCGCGTTAAGAGTCATGCTGGTGTTGCCGTAGTCCTTCCACAGCTCAAAGCTGTATCCGTCCTGCGTTCCCGTCCTGTTATCATAAAGTGTCTCTGCCGCATACGCCTTCATATTGGGCGCAATAAGTGAGATACACATTACTAAGGACAGGATAATGCCTCTGAGTCTTTTTCTCATTAGCTATACCTCCTTTCGCAAGAAAATGGTAACATATCGTTTTGCGTAAATACATGCCATATCTTGCTATTTTCATGTCAATTTGAGCAATTTTTGCATTATTTCTGCAAGAATTGCAATTAATCGACAGTTATTTCCGACAATTCAACGCAAATATTTGAGAAAAAGAAACATTTTAACAAAAAATGTTTGTATGCAAAAAAGCAACAGATGCATGACCCGTTGCAAAAAGAAGAATCCCGTGAGATTTCTCCCACGGGACTGAATATGTTTCTTTACAGATTGATTAAAAATTCTCTACTTCTTCATTGGTAACAAAGGTAAGGCCGATGTTCTCAAGGGCTTTGGCGCATGCTTCGGAATTCTCGGGCTTAATGACTATGCAGGCGTTCTCGTCCTTGGTGGACAAAGCATACATATACTCAACATTTATACCCGCATCCGCTACCTTTGAAAGAACTTCCTGAAGGGAGCCTACAGTGTGGGGAAGCTTGATTGCCAGTACGTCCGTAAGATGTGCGGAAAGTCCGGAAGCCTTTAAAGCTTCTTTGGCTCTGTCCGCATCGGATACTATCATGCGGAGCATTCCGTAGTCATTGGTATCAGCAAGACTTAAGGAAACAATGTTGATGTTTTCGTTCTTTAAAACCGTAAGTGCGGACTGAAGACGTCCGGCGGTGTTCTCAAGAAAAACCGAAACCTGTTTAATAAACATCTGCTACCTCCTCTAATCAAAGACTCTCTTATCGATTACATGAACGCTCTTGCCCTGTGCGCGCTCCAGGGTCTTGGGCTCTACGAGCTTAACCTTAACGGCAAGTCCGATGGCGGTCTTGATAACTCCCTCGATTTTCTTGGTAAGTTTTTCAAGTTCTCTGATCTCATCGGAGAAGAAACGTTCTTCCACTTCTACCTGTACTTCTATTGTATCAAGATTATTGACTCTGTCCACAATAATCATGTAATGAGGCAAAATTCCGTCCATTTCAAGAAGGGCTGCTTCAATCTGTGAAGGGAATACATTGACGCCGCGAAGAACGAGCATATCGTCGGAACGGCCCTTGAAACGGGCGATTCTTGCGGTGGTACGGCCGCATTCGCAGGGAGTTCTGTCTATAGAGGTTAAGTCCTTGGTACGGTATCTGATAAGCGGAATGCCTTCTTTGGTAAGGGTCGTGAAAACAAGCTCGCCGGTCTCGCCGTCGGCTATGGGCTGCAGGGTTTCTCTTGATACTATTTCGGGAAGGAAATGATCCTCCTGAACGTGTAATCCCTTGTGATGTATACAGTCACAGGCTACGCCGGGACCCATGATTTCCGAAAGTCCGTAGATGTCATGGCAGTTTAAGTGAAGTTTCTCCTCAATCTGCTGACGCATCTTCTCGGTCCAGGGCTCGGCACCGCAGACAGCGGCTTTAAGCTTTATATCATTGATTTCGCCTGTTTCGTAAAGAGTTTCGGCTATATGAAGAAGGTACGAAGGGGTACACATGATACCCGTTGCACCGAAGTCTTTCATCATGGTAATAAGTTTTTTGGTATTGCCGGTGGACATGGGCACTACGGTAGCACCTACATTCTCAACGCCGTAATGAGCGCCGAGACCGCCTGTGAAAAGTCCGTAGCCGTATGCTACCTGCACAATATCGTTACGTCCGATGCCGCACATGGTAAGAGCTCTTGCCACACATTCTGCCCAAATATCGATATCACGTCTGGTATAACCTACAACGGTAGCCTTACCGGTAGTACCGCTGGATGCGTGAATACGCACGATTTCGGACTGGGGAGCTGCGAAAAGTCCGAAAGGATATGTATCTCTTAAATCGTCCTTGGTGGTAAAAGGAAGCTTCGTTAAGTCCTCAAGTCCCGTAATATCCCCGGGTTCAAGACCTACGTTCTGCATTTTTTTACGATAATACTCAACGTTGTGGTATACGTATTTAACCTGTTTTTTAAGGCGTTCGCCCTGGAGCACGCTTAATTCGTCGCGGCTCATACATTCTTTTGCTTCGTTCCAGATAGCCATTATTATGTCCTCGCTTTTATTTAATGCGGGATATCGTGCACTGCACTATGCCGGTGCACAGGCTTAAGCCCGGTTTAACCCCAAACGGTGGTCTCCCACTCCCCGTTTGGGATCTAAAACTTAAATCCCTTAATAAAAGCGGCTTTATTGATATCTATGGTCTTCGGAGGAACGGTCTCTTCTATAACCTTAAGCCACTGCTCTTCCGTAAAATCCATGTGCTGAGCCGCAAGGCCGAGCACGATGATGTTAAATACTTTGGCATTGCCCATTGCAAGAGCTTCTTTCTGGGCATCTATTGAGTATACTTTGTATTCTTTGGCCAAATTCTCAAGTATATTCTCGGGATACTGCGCCGCCCCGGTAACTACGGGCATGGGGTCGATACGCTGGTCGTTGACGATGAGTACTCCGTTCTTTTTAAGGAAATGTGCATATCTTAATGCTTCCAACCGTTCAAAAGCAATAAGAACATCTGCGCAGCCCTCTTCAACGATGGGCTCGGCTACCTTGTCGCCGTATCTTACGTAGGTAACTACGGAGCCGCCTCTTTGGGCCATTCCGTGAACTTCGGAAAGTTTGACGTCGTAGCCTGCGCTTAACATTATTCCGCCTAGGATTCGGCTGGTAAGAAGGGTTCCCTGTCCGCCCACGCCGACAATCATAATATTTTTAGTCTCCATAACTTCAAAACCTCTATCTCTCTACGCACTCAATTGCGTCAAACTTACACATCTGTTTGCAAAGTCCGCAGCCGTTACACATGGTAGCATCGATGGAAACGGTGCCGTCCGCATTCTTCGTAAGAGCGGGACAGCCGGGCTTTAAGCAGGCTCCGCACTTCTTGCATTTCTCGGAAAGAGGCTTGCATACGTTAGGGAACTTCTGGCCTTTTAAAAGTGCGCAGGGTGCCTGACATATTATTACGGAAACCTCGTCGCGTGCGGTTTCTTCTTTAATCGCCTTGGTAAGTGCTGCCTGGTCAAAAGAAGAAACTTCCACAACATGTTCGATTCCCATGGACTTGCAGAGATTGTAGATATCTATAGCGTATGTGGCCTCGCCCATAAGGGTCTTGCCGGTAGCCGCGTGGTCCTGGTGACCGGTCATGCCGGTGGTGGAATTGTCAAGTATCAAAACGGTGCCGGTGGCCTTGTTGTAAACCATGTTCATAAGGGAGTTGACACCTGTATGAAGGAAGGTGGAATCACCGATAACGGCTACCCAGTCCTTAATGTAATCCTTGCCTTTGGCCTTCTCCATACCGTGAAGTGTGGAGATGGAAGCGCCCATACAAACTGCGGTATCAACAACGTTAAGAGGTGCAACGGCGCCGAGTGTGTAACATCCGATATCGCCTGCCGCATGAATCTTTAAGTTCTTAAGCGCTGTGTATACGCTTCTGTGAGGACATCCGGGGCAAAGAATGGGAGGACGCGCGGGAACTTCTTGAGCCTTGGTGGAAGGCTCCTCGTCAAACAAAACGCGTCTTAACATGTTGGCGCTGTATTCGCCCTGAACCGTAAATACTTCTTTGCCGATGCAGGAAATGCCCATGGCACGTACCTGCTCCTCAATTACGGGCTCAAGTTCTTCAAATATATAAAGAGTATCGATTTCTTTGGCAAATTCACGGATAAGTGACTTGGGAAGGGGATTGAGGAGTCCCAGCTTAAGTACCGAAGCATTGGGACATACTTCCTTAACATACTGATAAGCGATACCGCTTGTGATAAAGCCAATCTTTCTGTCACCCCATTCGATGCGGTTGATAGACATAGCCTTGCCGTCCGCAGCCATCTTTTTCAGGCGCTCTTCCACATATACATGGCGCTTTTTGGCCATGCCGGGCATCATAACGTTCTTCTGAATGTTCTTTTCATAGGGCTTGTCGGGAATCTCCCGTCTGTCTTCAAGAGTAACAAGTCCCTGGGAATGTCCGAGACGGGTGGTGGTACGCATGATAATGGGTGTGTCGTACTGTTCGGAAAGGTCAAAAGCAATCTTAATGAAGTCTTTGGCTTCCTGGGAATCCGAAGGCTCGATTACGGGCACCATGGATGCGCGGCCGATCATTCGTGTATCCTGCTCGTTCTGAGAAGAATAAAGACCGGGGTCGTCTGCAACTACCAGTACCATACCGCCGTTTACACCTATATAGGAAGCTGTGTAAAGAGGGTCACTCGCAACATTAAGACCAACGTGCTTCATGGAACACATGGAACGGGCGCCTGCCATGGATGCACCTATGGCAACTTCACAGGCCACCTTCTCATTGGGGCTCCATTCGCAGTAAATCTCGGGATAATTAACAAGATTTTCACTTATTTCAGTGCTGGGAGTTCCGGGATATGCGGCGGACACCTTAACGCCTGCCTCATATGCACCGCGGGCTATAGCCGCATTTCCGAGCATAATTTTCTTTTCCAACCTAACAACCTGCCTTTCATATCGCTTAACGCTTTAGCGATTTAAACTACTAACTCGATATTCTAACATTGAGCCTATCATTCGTCAAGTACCCATATTTACTTTATCCAGGGGTATGCGGAAATAAGAATCTGGCCGCCGAAATAAAACATCAAAGCCAAAAGAGACCAGCCGTAAGTGCTCTTAAATGCCTTGTTGCGGGCCAGAAGCCAGTCGGACACAGCAAGAAAGCATGCGCCGGTACCAAGGAAAACAAAGCAGGCTCTCCCCGTAAGAATAAGGGGCAATGCAAGGGCAAAAGTGCCGCTTATCACAAGATTGTATCCTATAAGAAAAGGTCTGTATTTTTTGCCTAACATCTGAATGGTCAGGAATGTACCGGAGCCCGCAAGAATAATGTACACTATCAGAGCCGTGACGTTAAACTGCATATTATTCAAGAGAAAGAACGCAGTCACATAAAAGATATGTCCTGCCGCAAAACAAAGGCCGCCCTTAAAAAATTTTATTTCTATAACAATATCGCCCACGGCACATAACAGCATGCCGGCTACGATAAGAAGATCCCTGTAATCAAACCTGTATATCGAATTGATAATCGTTCCTATAACAAGGAGAAGAAAAGGCACGCCGATGCAGGCGCCCTTCCACATAAGCTTCTTTCGTCTCGGAGTATGGTCGTACTTGCACTTATTGTATTTGGGCACAAGAAGGATTAAATCCGTAACATATAATATGGTAATGATAAGCGGCATGACCGTTGCAGCAGCAAAAGAAAAAATATTATCAGCAGACAAAACCATGGAAAACCTCATAAATGTTTCTTTGTCTGTATTGTACCACAAATCGCGGCTTTAATCAGCACTTTAGTATAGAAAAGTTTTCACAATTTAGCGAATTGCATTGACAAAGCAATTTCTTTGTATTATCATACCGACCTATAAAAGATAACGTGTGATCTTTGAATCATCAGTTACAGGAGGATGAAGAAATGAAGAAGTTAACCAAACTTACAAGCGTTGTTCTTTCCGCCATGCTTGCGGTTTCAATGCTTGCCGGCTGCGGTGATACCGCTTCCACAAGCGCACCCGCTGCCAATTCAACAGACAATTCAGCAGAAGCTTCCGCTCCCGCTGCTTCCGGAGATGCCAAGACCTTTAAGATCGGTGCCATCGGACCTTTCACAGGTGACGCAGCCATTTACGGTCTTGCTGTTAAGAACGGTGCGGACATTGCAGTTAAAGAAATCAACCTTGCCGGCGGTATCAACGGCTATCAGATTGAATACAACTCTCAGGATGACGAGCTTGACAATGAGAAATCAGTCAACGCTTACAACGCATTAAAGGACTGGGGCATGCAGGTTCTTGTAGGCTCCACCACCAGCGGCTGCTCCATCGCCGTATCTGCAGAATCTTCCGCAGATAACATGTTCCAGCTTACACCTTCGGGTTCGGCTGCCGACTGTATCGCTACAGACAATGCTTTCCAGGTATGCTTTAACGACCCCAACCAGGGTGTTGCTTCCGCTCAGTACATCGGAACCACCGGCCTTGCTACCAAGGTAGCCGTTATTTATAACAGCCAGGATCCCTACTCAAGCGGTATTTACGCTAAGTTTGCCAAAGAAGCCGAGAATCAGCCTTTCGAAATCGTAAGCGCAGAAGCTTTCACTTCCGACAGCAAGACCGATTTCTCCGTACAGCTTCAGAAAGCCAACGATAAGGGTGCAGAGCTTGTGTTCCTTCCCATCTACTATCAGGAAGCATCCTTAATCCTTACCCAGGCATCTTCCGCAGGCTACAGCTTCAAGTTCTTTGGCTGCGACGGTCTCGACGGTATCCTCGGTGTAGACAACTTCAACAAAGACCTTGCAGAAGGCGTAATGCTTCTTACTCCCTTCGCAGCAGACGCTACAGACGAAAGAACTCAGGCCTTTGTTAAGAACTATCAGTCTAATTACGGCGAGATTCCCAACCAGTTTGCAGCAGATGCTTACGATGCTGTATACATCATCAAGGCAGCTATCGAAGCAGCAGGCGCAACTCCCGACATGAGCGTTTCAGACCTCTGTGATGCCATGAAGGCTCAGATGTCACAGATTTCCGTAGACGGTCTTACCGGTCTTTCCATGACATGGGATGCTCAGGGTGCTGTCAACAAGGCTCCCAAGGCTATGGAAATCAAGAACGGCGAGTACTCTCTTATTCAGTAAGATTTAAGACCTGTTAAATTGATATCCCAAAGGAGGGCGCACTTATAATGCGCCCTCTATGTTTAATCTTGCGAATCGTTTTCCCCTTTGCTATCATATTTTGTGTAAGATTTTGAAAGAAGAAGGATAATCGGATATGGCTTTTTTATCGTATTTAATCAACGGCATAAGTTTGGGCGCCGTATATGCCATAATAGCCTTAGGCTACACCATGGTATACGGTATTGCCAAGATGCTTAATTTTGCCCACGGAGACGTTATCATGGTAGGCTGTTATACCGTTTTCTCGGTTGTCAGCATGATGCATCTTCCTGTGTGGCTCGGAATACTTCTTTCCATAGTGGTATGCACCGTCCTCGGTGTTACCATTGAGGCAGTTGCCTACAGACCCCTGCGTCAGGCCTCCTCTTCTTTGACAGTTTTGATCACTGCAATCGGTGTCAGCTACCTTTTACAGAATCTGGCGCTTTTAATCTTTGGCGCCAACACCAAGGCTTTCACATCGGTTGTTCCCATAAAAGCGGTTAAAATCGGCGACAAACTCACCATCACCGGCGAGACCATCGTTACGGTTTTGGCCTGCATCATTATCATGATTGTATTAACCCTTTTTGTTAACAGGACTAAAGCGGGACGCGCCATGCTTGCGGTTTCCGAAGACAAGGGAGCGGCTCAGTTAATGGGTATCAACGTTAACCGTACCATCTCTCTTACTTTTGCCATCGGTTCCGCTCTTGCGGCTGTTGCCGGAGTGCTTCTTTGCTCGGCATATCCCTCTCTTACCCCTTACACCGGCTCCATGCCCGGTATCAAGGCTTTTGTGGCTGCGGTATTCGGCGGTATCGGCTCCATTCCCGGCGCTTTTATCGGCGGTATCATTTTGGGTATTATCGAGAATCTGTCAAAAGCATATATTTCCTCTCAGCTTGCCGACGCCATAGTGTTTATGGTGCTTATTATCGTGCTTATGGTTAAACCCACCGGCATACTTGGCAAGAAGATTCAGGAAAAGGTTTAGGAGGTGTGCCATGAAGAATTATTTCAGTAAAAACAAAGACACACTCATAACCTTAGGCATTGTTGCTTTTGCCTACGTGATCATTGAGATAATGGTCAAACAAGGCGCTATTTCAAGCTTATTTAAAGGTCTTCTCGTGCCCCTTTGCGCATATGTCATCCTTGCGGTTTCACTTAACTTAACCGTAGGTATCCTGGGGGAGTTAAGCCTCGGACATGCGGGCTTTATGTGTATCGGAGCCTTCACCAGCGCTTTCTTTTCAAAGCTTACGGTAGGAGTTATTAATCCCGACTGGTTGAGATTTGTTTTTGCCATCCTTATAGGCTTTGTTTTCGCAGGTCTCTTCGGATTCTTAATCGGTATGCCGGTTTTAAGACTTAAAGGCGACTATCTTGCCATCGTTACCCTTGCTTTCGGCGAAATAATAAAGAACCTCATGAATGTTTTATATGTGGGCCGCGACTCAAAAGGACTTCATGTATCCATTAAAGATGCGGTTTCTTTGGGCCTTGAAGACGACGGTCAGATTCTTATAAACGGAGCACAGGGTATTACAGGAACTCCCAAGGATTCCACTTTTACCGCGGGCTTCATACTTATCATGATTTCGCTTATCATCATTCTTAACTTTATTAAGAGCCGGGAAGGCCGTGCCGTTATGGCCATCCGCGACAACGTTATCGCAGCGGAGTCGGTGGGCATCAACGTAACCCGCTACAAGCTCCTTGCGTTCAGCCTTTCAGCTGCTTTGGCCGGTGTTGCCGGAGTGTTATACTCTCACAACTTAAACTCCCTTATGGCCACCACCAAGAACTTTGGTTACAACATGTCCATTATGATACTGGTATTTGTGGTACTCGGAGGCATCGGTTCCATCAGAGGTTCCGTAATCTCCGCGGTTATCTTAACTCTCCTTCCCGAGCTTTTAAGAGGCCTTTCCACTTACCGTATGCTCATATACGCTATCGTCCTGATAGCCATGATGCTCTTTAACTGGGCTCCTTCAGCCAGAGCTTTCAGAGCACGCATTATTGCAAAGCTTCCTTTCGGTGCAAAGAAAGCTTTAAATGAGGAGGTGTAATATGGCACTTATAAATACACTTCTTGAAGTCGATCACCTGTCCATTTCCTTCGGCGGTCTTCGCGCCGTGGATGACTTAAATCTCTCCATCAAAAAAGGCGAGCTCTACGGTCTCATCGGTCCCAACGGTGCCGGCAAGACCACTGCTTTCAACCTTCTTACAGGCGTTTATAAGCCTAATGAAGGCATTATCCGCCTTGACGGAAGAAATATTACGGGGCTTAGAACCATCGACATTAACAAAGCGGGTATTGCCCGTACTTTCCAGAATATCAGACTGTTTAAGGACTTAACGGTTCTTGACAATGTTAAGGTAGGCCTTCACAACCTTTACCACTACTCTACTCTTGCGGCGATTTTACGCCTCCCTTCTTACAGAAAGGTAGAGCGCCAGATGGATGAACGTGCCTACGAGCTCCTTGAGGTATTCGGGCTTAAAGAAAGCGCCCTTTTAAAGGCCTCTCAGCTTCCTTACGGTAAGCAGCGCAAGTTAGAGATAGCCAGAGCCCTTGCCACCAATCCCAAGCTCCTTCTCCTCGACGAGCCTGCGGCAGGCATGAACCCTCAGGAGACCAAAGAACTTATGGAGACCATCACCTTTATAAGGGACAAATTCCACTTAACCGTTCTTTTGATAGAGCACGACATGAAACTTGTGGCAGGCATCTGCGAGCGTCTGACAGTTCTTAACTTCGGTCGCGTACTTGCGGAAGGTCCCACAAGCGAAGTCCTTAAAAACCCCGAAGTTATTACGGCGTACTTGGGAGAGTGATATTATGGCAATGTTGGAAGTTAAAAATTTACATGTTAAATACGGTGTCATCGAGGCCATTAAGGGCATCGATTTCACAGTCAATAAAGGCGAGGTTATCGCTTTGATAGGTGCCAACGGCGCAGGCAAGACCACCATCCTTCATACGGTCAGCGGTCTTATCACTCCTTCGGAAGGCACCATCACCTTTGAAGGCAAGGACATCACCAGAACCCCCGGTCACAAAATCGTGTCCATGGGTATGGCTCACGTTCCCGAAGGCCGTCGCGTATTCCAGTCCTTATCCGTTCTCGACAACTTAAAAATGGGTGCATTTACCCGCAAGGACAAGCGCGAAATCGCAGACACCCTGGATATGGTCTACACCCGTTTTCCCCGTCTTGCAGAGCGTAAGAACCAGCCTGCAGGTACCCTCTCCGGCGGCGAACAGCAGATGCTTGCCATGGGACGCGCTTTAATGAGCCACCCTTCCATCATCTTAATGGATGAACCTTCCATGGGTTTATCCCCCATCTTTGTTAACGAGATTTTTGATATAATCAAAGAAGAAAGCAAGCGCGGCACCACCGTCTTACTGGTTGAACAGAATGCCCGTAAAGCTCTTTCCATCGCTGACAGAGCCTACGTACTCGAAACCGGCAGGATAGCCTTAAGCGGCGATGCAAAAACCTTACTTAACAACGACGAAGTCAAGAAAGCATATCTCGGTGAATAAAGGAGAAATGTAATGGATAAATTCGTAATCACAATTGCACGTCAGTACGGTTCCGGCGGACGTACCGTGGGACAGATGCTTGCCGAAAGGCTCGGTGTTGAATATTACGACAAGGACCTTATCATTAAGGCCAGCGAAGAAAGCGGCATCAACCTTGATTTATTCGCAGGTGCCGACGAAAAGCCCAAGAGTTTCTTTGGCCGCCTTAAAAAGAAGAATTACGGCGGAGAAGTTCTTCCTCCTTCGGACAAAAACTTTAATTCCGAGGAGAACCTCTTTAACTACCAGGCCAAGATTATCAGAGACCTTGCGGACAAAGAATCCTGCATTATCATAGGCCGCGCCGCCGATTACATCCTTAAGGACAGAGACAATGTCATCTCCGTCTTCGTCCATGCTCCCATGGATTTTCTAATGGAGCAGGCAGCCAAAAAGAAGGCTTTGGAGCCCAAAGAACTCGAGCGTTTCATCATACACACCGACAAACAGCGTGCAGAGTACTATCGCACCCATACCGGCCGCGAGTGGACCGATGCCCGCAATTATGACTTATGCCTTGATTCCTCCAAACTTGGTTTTGATAAGTGTGTGGAAGAAATCATCGCTTATATGAATGTAAGACTTAAATAAACGGCAATGCAAAAGGGAAAAACCGATTTGGTTTTTCCCTTAAATTTTGTCTGCATATTCGATTCTACATTATGGGTACCAACAGAGAAAGAACAGGTGCCATATTC
>CAMNCH010000080.1 GCA_946534145.1 uncultured Lachnospiraceae bacterium | reverse complement strand
ACATTACAAACTGCCATATCTTCCCGTATTGCTCCTCACTGAATTTCAGCCTGAAGACTTTGTATACTAAGAAGCGAAAAATCTTTTCAAAAAAATCAAATAGCATAAATAAACATCACTTTCTTTTGCAGACTATCATTAAGGACAGCCCGGGAAAATGCCTGCCGAGAGCATAATCCAAATTAAGCACACCTTTGACAAGTCCGGTCATCAAACTGTTTTCCCGATGTTTCCATCCTGTGGTAACCTTTTGGTCCGGATCAATTTTGGCCTTGGTGAGAACCTGAAACAGTCTTATAAGGTACAAAGAAAAATAGAAATGTCTGGAATAAACCAACTCTATGTCGTCAATTCCGGCGAACATCTTCTCGGCGGTTTTTCTGTCATATCTTTTTAAATTGCCCACATGAATATCATGGTCGGAAAAAAGCTTGGTATATGCCGGAAGTGTAAAAAATAAATACCCTCCGCTTTTGACTCTGGCGACAAGGTCACGAACCATGCCTTCATCATCCGGAAAATACTCAAGAGAATCCATCATAATGGCATAATCGAAAAGAATATTATCGTCTATAGCGGAAAGGTTGTTGGTAAGAAATCTGCCTTCTTTTTCCAGCACATTCTGCCCTTGCGTATCATAACCCAGGTCTGCGGCGTATAAAATGTCATCTTTGTATAAGCCTAACAGAGCTTCATCAAAATACATGTCGCCTGCACCGATGTTTATATATTTCAGCGCACCCGCAGAATTTTTGTGTAACTCATCGAGATACTTCTTCCACTCCCGTATTATCACCTGTGTGCGACTAAGCTCCCACGGGTGACGATTGACCATTCCTTTTCCGATTTCGTTATAATCCACGACTATTTTCCCCCATTAATAAGTCTCAAATATTCCTCATAATCCCTGATGTATTCGGCCGCATCATAATGCTCGCTTGCAAGGCACAAAAGAACGGAGTCCGGGCTGAAATCATACATTTCTTTCCAGGTCATTCTGGGAAGATATATGCCGGTGTTGGGGCGATTAAGATTGTAAATTGTCTCATTGCCCTTACCGTCAAGAACCTTTACCTTGCTGGTTCCTGCCACGTTTATCAATACGAATTCCGTGCGAAGATTGGCGTGCTTGCCTCTTATGACGGTATCATCGCTTCCGTACATGTAAAAAATACGCTTTATTTCAAAGGGAACGTCCTGCATTCCCTCAACTACTATCAGTTCGCCTCTTTCATCGCCGCAGCCGGGAAATTCCAGCATTTCGACGGATTTAATAACGCTCATATTATTCTCCCGGATTATTTTCTGTAATACTCTGTAACTTTTTTAATCGCTTTAATCGTATCTTCAACATCCGCATCCGTAAGAGCGGGGTAAAAAGGAATACTGATTATCTGCTCATATGTAGCCTCGGCAACGGGGCAAAGGCCCTTTTTATATCCGAGCTTCTCATAGTAAGGATGCCAATAAACCGGTATGTAATGTACCTGAGGTCCGAAGCCTTCGGCAGCAAAGGCATCAAAGAATTCTCTTCTGGTGCACTTAAGCTTATCGGGATTGAGCCTCAAAATATACAAATGCTGAGTCGTATCAGACTCCGGAATCTGCTTCTGTACAAAGAGTTCGGGCATTTCCGAAAATGCGGCATCGTACATCTTTCTGATTTCTTTTCTGCGATTTGAAAACTTCTCAAGTTTATTAAGCTGGCTTAACAAAAGTGCCGCCTGGAAGTCCGTAATTCTGTAATTGTAGCCAAGGTCCACCTGCTCGTAGTACCAGGGACCTTCACTCTCACGCTCCATTAACTCCGGATTCTTGGTAATTCCGTGAGTACGGGCCAAAGAAAGCTTCTTGTAAAGCTCATCGTCATTGGTCATGCATGCGCCGCCTTCACCCGCGGTAACTGTCTTAACCGGGTGGAAAGAAAAGGTGGTAATATCCGCAACAGAGCCTACAGGCTTGCCGTTATATTTGGTGCCGATTGAATGAGCGGCATCCTCGATTAAGTAAAGGTTGTGCTCCTTGCAAATCTTTTTAAGTTCGTCAAGTTCGACAGCCTGACCGGTGAAATCCACGGCCACTATAGCCTTGGTCTTTGCCGTAATTTTTCTTTTGACATCTTCCACATCAATATTGTATGTGTCGGGTCTGATGTCGGCAAAAACAGGGGTGCCGCCGCAGTACAAAACGCAGTTGGAGCTTGCCGCAAAAGTAATGGATGAAACAATAACTTCATCCCCGGGCTTTATGCCGATAGCCATGCAGGCAATGTGAAGAGCCGCTGTACCGTTTGAAACCGCCACAGCATGCTTGGCTGAAGTAATCTCGCAGAGTTTTTTCTCAAGTTCATCAATCTTGGGGCCGCAGGTCAGAAACGGACTTCTTAAAACCTCGGAAACCGCAGCAATATCATCTTCATCGATACACTGTCTTCCGTATGAAATCTTATCCGTTCTGACGGGTGTTCCGCCAAAGATAGCAAGTTTATCCATTAATCATCTTCTCCTTTGCTTTTTCACCGATTATATCCACACATTCGGCAAAAAATCCGATTCAAATTCTTATATTTTTCTTACAAAAAGAGCATGTCGCAGATAAGGAATGCGGCTCTCAACCACAAGAATCCGCAGCCCATATAAATATAAACCTTCATGGCAGGTCTCTTCTCAAACAGCTTAAGGCACATAGCCGCGCATGCCAGTATCAAAAGAACAATAACCTGATAAACCGATACGCCGTCGTTATAAGGCACAAAAGCCGTAAACAGCCACACTCCCGCCGCAGCCGCAAGTACGTAGTTTATCTCGCGGCCCAAAGAGACATTATGCACGCCCTTAAGGAGCGCCACAATCGCCAAAGTTACCAAAATTGCGGGGCAAAGCGATATAAACAGAGCTTTCAGCTCGAAAAATCCGTAGTTGTAAAGTTCCGAAACCGGTCCGAAAACAGTAAGCGCGGATTCCGGATTCTTTTGAAGATATGCGGGAAGCATAATGCGCGCCGCGAATCCCAGGAAAACGCTTATGGCGCCTATGGGCATCCATGCAAAGACGCGATGATCCACCTTTTTTACGTATCCGATAGCCACTATCGCAAAGATGAAAAGCATGAGTCCCACACTTCTGTTGGCAAATCCGGCCAGCAAACCCACAGGAATAATCCATATGGTCACGAAAAACCAGGGCTCTTTGCTGCCAAAGCATTCGTAAGGAAGTTCTCTCAAATATGCCCACATAAATATGAGCACGGCAACCATGCCATAAAGGTAGTTAAATACTCCGGGCTCCGTAAAAAAGCTGTTCTTAAAGCTGACATCCAAAGAAAGCAGTACTCCCATTACGAAGACCATACACATCACGCGCTCGCTCGCGTGCCTCTTAAGTCTTGTCATGGTCTCACTGATGCCGGTAATCAGCAATGCCGTCAAAAGAAGCATTACCGTGTGCACTATATCAGTGACAAATTCATACCTGAACACCATCAATGAAAGCTTCGCCTCGTACTCAAAAGGCGTTACAAAATTAACGTACCATACCGCCCCCAAAGTAACAAGAAACAGCAGCCACGCTATTATGGAATACCAGACTTTTTTTGCCGTAGACATTTCTTCGTATCTCATAAAAACCCCCGTGCTATACCTTTTCGGTCAAAAACTTCATGAATATGAAGTTAATCAACATAGTAAAAGGCGTTACGCAAATCTTGGCGGCAATCGCCGCAAATTTCTTTAGCAGCTCAATATCCATGGCGCTGAAAATGCTGTCCAGCTTACCCACAAATCTTGATGCCACAAGTATTATTATAATCTCAAAAAGCACATAAATCACATATTTTTGCCTGAGTGTAAGCCTCTTAAGACTTACCTCAAAGGTTTTCCTCGTAGAAACAAAGAAAACAAAAGTCACGCCGCACAGCGAACTTATGATATTGCAAATCCACGAAGGAATCCCAAAGAGCCCCAGAACCGTGAAAACACCGAAATCAATGAGCCATCCGATTCCGGATATTCCCACAAACTTTATGGCCTGAATAAATAACTTCTTAATCATCTTTATATCCCGTCAAAACCTGTCTGCCACAAAAACCGTGGCCCCCGATGCCCTTGCAGCCTCGATTCCCACATCGGAATCCTCGAAAATCACACAATCCGCAGGTGCCAATCCAAAGTGCTCCATTGCCAAAAGAAATCCTTCCGGATCGGGCTTGGGCTTATGAATGTCCTCCTGCGTAATACAATAGTCAAAAGAATCCAAAACGCCGAACCGTCCCAGTATATCTTCCACATTCTTACGCGATGCAGTGGTAACAATAGCCGTAAAATACGTATCTCTCATGGCATCTATCATATCAAAAAGATGTCTGTTCATTACTGCTTCATCCAGAAACTTCTTGTAATAGTCCTTCTTGGCATCATGAACCGCTTCAAGATGCTCGCCGTTGCCCATAATCCGTGGTACAAATTCCTTGTAATGCCTTCCGTTACAGTACTTAACGAAATAGTCCCTGTCGAGTTCTATACCATAAGGAAGAAGCGCTTCCCTATAGGCTTTGTAATTAACGTTGTCCGTATTAAACAGTGTTCCGTCAAGGTCAAAAATAGCCAGTTTTGTCTTGCCTTCCGCCATCTTTATTTCTCCGAATATTTCTTGTAAACATCATCAAGCACCATCAGAAGCCCCGCATAAAAGGCCGGCGCGGTATGATAGTCTTTTTCGATTTTATAAGGCATAAGCCTTAACCAGTGCACAATCTCATGATAATAAATACTCTTTATACGTTCCTCAGAGAAGTGCTCCTTCATGTACCTGCACATTTCTTTGTACAGTTCCTCGTAAACCGCCGACTTCGTAAAAAGAAAATCTATGCGATTGTCAGAAACATTCACGCTTCTTACCGACATCAGAAACTCATATCCGCCGTGAAGCGACTGAAGCATCTTGCCATAGTCAAGGTTGGGAGAATCCAAAATATTGCCGGTGTTGGGGTCGATTAAGTAGAAATCATCATCACCGCCGTTTTTCCGCACACAAACAATATTCTCAATAGTTAAGTCTCCGTGAACAGCGGTAATCGAATCGCCGCCAAAAACCTTTTGAAGGTTCTCGTGACTGAGCATTTTCTCGTAGAACTTTAAATTTCTGTATTCAATACCGTTTATCACAACCGTATCATATTCGCACAAGGGCTTAAGCCTTCTGGCGGATACAATTCGCTCGATGTTTTTGTCTACTTTACCTGTGATATATGCTTCAATGTCCTCGTCAAGAGTTTCGGTTATAGCCGGCCTGTACAGTGTATTTTCAAGCTTGTCAAATACTCTTCTTAATACCGCAGCGCTCTTTTCTATGGGCATAGAGTGCGCATACTCGAACATTCCCACAGCCGAGCTGTCGTAAGGCATATCATAATAACAATAAAAATCGTTGGAATCAGTCTTAAGTATCTTAGGAAGCGGCAGTGTATCCCGGTACCTTTCTATCCATTCAACCTGCTCCTTAAGCTTTTCTCCGTCTTTACCGAAAGCATATTTTCTGAAGAACGTTCCTCGCCCATCCACGCATAACATCGTAGTGGCATTGGAGCCTGCGGAATAATCACGGATAATCGATATCCCCTGGTTAATCTTCAAATAGTTGTTAACATACTCTCTGTTTTCGCCGGAGAAATATCTGTCAAGAAATACCAGGCGCTCCTCTGCATTAATCTGCGGTAACAGGTTAAGGTATTCTTTTTCCTCTTCTCCCGCCCCGTGAAACCGCTTAACCAAAAGCGATGCCAGCGAAAGAATCACCAACGGAAGCAGCGTATACAGCACAAAATAAACCTGTGTCGCCACAAACTTTCCTTCAAACAGCGATACCATGACCGTGCTGGCTTTGACACCGCTTTCACCGAACAGCATCAGGAAAATATCGCGCCACCCGGTATCGGTACCAAGCGAAGAGTAAAAGAAAGCGAAACAGCCGTAGGAAAGAATATACACCGCCCACATTCCCACAGTGACGACAATCAGCTTAAGTTTGTTAAGCTTAAGCACAATATCCTTAAAATTCCATATAAGCGCCCAGGTGAATCTGAGCACAGTGCCCTCAATCCTTGCATTGAACAGCCCTGCCACCAGTCTTACAAGTTTCTTTAAAAGATTCTTGAACATATAAACCAGCAGAGTTCCGACTATAAGCGCCGCAAAAAGAATAATATAGAATCTCGAAGCGCCGGCGAAAGAAGCATCGCCCCTCTGAATCAGCGAAAGAACACAGAAAATTATGCCTACCGCAAGGACATCAAGATATCTGTCCACAATAACCGTAGAAAAGCCCAATGCTTTACCGTTCTTCATCCGTCTGCCGGCATAGAAGCCTCTCACAAGGTCACCGAGCTTGTAAGGAACTATGAAATTCACTATATATCCAAGAGAAAGCGCGCTAAGAAGCCTCTTCCTGTCAGGCTTCTCGTATACGTTGATAAATAGTTCCCAACGCAACGTCCTCAGGAAGTGGCCCACGCTCATCAATATAATTGCCAGTGCAAGGCCTAAAAATGTCATTTGATCAATTCTCCAAGCCTTTTATCGTTAACCGATTCATCATACTCATCGGGAGTGCCGAAAGAAATATGCTCATCGATTCTGAAGGTCTTAACCTCTCCGCCGCTCTTGATAAGCTCATTGTACACTCCGCTTACAAAGAACTCATTGTAGGCGCATGCGGTAAGATAACTCTCAGATGCTTTTTTAAACGCCTCTGCAGACTTAAAATAATATGCGCCGCAGATGGCTTCATTACTTACAACTTTTTTCTCTATGGTACCGATTACGCGACCGTCCTCGTCAAATTCCGCATAGCTGTATGCGGGATTGTCGGATTCAAAAGTAAGAAGCGCCGCATCGGGACTCTCAAACTCGCCGGCCTTTACAAACTGCCAAAAGGCCTTGCTTAAGAAAGCATGGTCACAGTCCTCAAACAGAACCGGTCTGTTGTCGTCTATTTCTTTAAGACCCTCAAGGCATGTAAGCACCGCCCCTTTAAGCACCTCAGGAATCACATGAATACGCGCTTCGGGGAAATACTTAAGAATCGCCTTATCAATCTCAAACTTGTCTATATGCTCCTGCAGCACGATAAAGGTAATATCCGCCACATCAATATTCTGTGTAATGCAGTTTGCCGCCCAGTAAAAGAAAGGCTTACCCTTCAGTTCTATCAAAGGCTTAGGAACATTAAATCCTTTATTGCCGAATCTCGTGCCGCCGCCGCCCATGGGCATAAGCAAATGAATTTTCTCCATGGTTACAATCCTCTTACTCGTTTATTTCATCCGACAGGTGTTCTTTGTCCGAATACTCGTTGGGAGTCATGGTTATTTATTAAGTCTGTAATATGTGAAATGTTCTCCCACCATTGCCAAATAATAGTTATGCTTTTCGAACAGATACTTATAGGCATATGTCTGCTCCATCGCTTCTCTGCGCCCATTCTCGACTACCACCAGAGTTGGAAATCTGTCAGGAAATTCTTCCCAATAAGTAGTATGGGCTTCCCCATATGTAGGCGTGCATATTGTTGAATACTGACCTATCTTGGCAGGAGACGCCATATACAATTCTGTTGCCGCAGCATACAAATTATCCGAAAAGATGAATACGCTGTCTTCCTCTGTAGCCAAGCCGGAAATCTCGCGATTTCCCGTCTCGTAAAATTTCTTAATAACACTGTCACAAATAATATATTTGGCGGGTCCATCGTATACCATTCCATTATACTGAAAAATGTTTTTTCCGATAACCGATGTTTTCTGAGTATACCCGGTAATTCCCAATGATATCAAAACTGCAAACACCAATGAATAAACAATAGCCTTACTCTTTAAAGTATAGCATATTGCCACCAGACTCCATAGAAGCGCTATCTGCATAAAAGGTATATTAGTAACCAGTTTAAGATTTGTAACAAAAGAAACTCCAACAATTACAAGAGCACCCACGGCAATAGCCAGCACGAGAAAACCGATAGTTTTGTCAGTCTTCCTGCTCTCTGCACGAATCAAAACTATCAATGCTTCTATCGGAAGTACTATATATTGGAGTTTAATGCAGTCAAAGCCTGTTTGTCTGACAAAGCATAAATACGCTGTCAGAGTATAAGTTATCAGTACCGAAAAGGATATTGCAATCTCAATCAGCGCATCTTTCTTTATTACCTTTTTGATAATATATGAAACGGCCAATGATAAAATAATAACCGCCAAACTTAACACAAGAATCGTTAAAAAACCGTTGGCATAATCCACTTTGGTGGGTTCTCCCGCAACATTAATCCCACTAAGATGAGATTTATCTCCCAGCATTACATTTCTGACATTGGCAACGACCGTCCGCAGGTTTTTACCCCAAATGACTGTCAAGAGATATGCTATCCCTTCAATAAAACATGTCAGGAAGAAACAGACCATAGCACGTTTAGTGTTCTTTTCTTTTTGCGGGATGAAAAAAAGCAAATACGCAAATGCCAGCACTATTCCCGGCGGATAAGATACTATCGACAGACTAAGGAATGTTGCGGACAATATTACATACAGCAGCTTCTCATAATTAGCCATATGCGCTCTCAGCAACAAGCACAACGAAATGGCAGTAAACCAATACTGCATATTGCTAAATTCGGGCAATGCCGAAAGCTTAGGGAAAAGCGCGTAACTCAAAACAGCTATCAGCGCCGCTTGTTCTTTGGAAATAATACGTACCAATGTCTTATATAGCAGAAATGCCACTAATCCGTGTATAATCAGACCACATACTCTCAAGTAAATAACCAGATACTCTGTTGTTCCAAATAAGGCAATGAATAATCTGATTAGAACTACGCTCAAAAAGCCGGAAGTCTGATGCGGCTCCCACATTTCCATAAACAACCTGTCTCCGATTGCTTGTCTGTATGACATCACAATATGATAAGCGTCATCCACGACATACCCGCCGAGCAGCATTCTGACCGAAACTGCGACTACGCCGACAGCCAATATTATAATCAGTATTTTGGAGTATATCCGTGATGCAGGAACCTCGGCATAATTACCGCCCATTATCTCTCCTCAGAATTAATTAATCTCATCCGACAGGTATTCTTTGTCCGAATACTCGTTGGGAGTCATGGCAAAGGTTTTCTTTTTGTTGAATTTATAACTGAATACAACCTTGAAAATCTCACGCGACTGCTTGAAGAACTTCGCGTTGCTGACCTGATCTTCCTCGCGCCATGTAAGGGGGAAGAACTTGAAGTTTGACTTGGAATATACTCCGTAAATCAGCATGTAAACGTTAAAAGTAAGCGTATTAATAAAATACTTGTAGAATCCGTTCTTAAGATATTCTGCGCTGTACATGTTCAGGCCGGAGCCCAAATCCGTAATCCTGCGACCGAGCATCACGGTCATAAACGCATTAAACACGTGATTGCCAAAGATTCTGAAGCCCGAATAGTTCACCAGCTTTGATTCTTTTTCAAATCTTGAGCCAAGGAAAGAATCATACCCGTAGGCGCTGCCGTCCCTAAGATAAGGCAAAAGGTCATGAATGTCGCCCTGGTCATCGCCGTGAAGTACAATTACATGGGTAAAGCCGTTCTCCAGTGCATAATTGAAGGCAACCTTGTGAGAACCGCCGAGACCGTAATTGTCCCTGTTTCTGAAGAGTTTAACCGGCACTTCCTGATGCTCTGCCTTGAACTTAAGCACTGCTGCCTCACCGTTATCGGTGCTTCTGTTGTTAACTACTATAACCTCTTGAACATACTCAAGCACTTCTTTGTCAAATTTTGAAAGAACACGTACTATCTGCTTCTCGCAATTGTACATGGGAATGAATACAAGTGTCTTAGCCATAAAAAACTCCTAAATGTGATTGTATCATAAATTTCCCCGATATTATAGCCGTTTCGTCGCTTTAAGACCTGCGCAATACACCAATATAACCGCGAACATCGAGTAGATATAAGCATGAAAGTACATATTAGCTCCCACCGGCATCACAAGTGCCAGCAAAAGAACAAATCCACTTAAAACCAATGCCATAACTCCCGCCGCAAGTTGTGCCGGTTTCTTCTTTATCAGCTTTATAAGCGTATCGATGACTATAAAGATTCCAAACAGTATCTCAAGTACAATCCATGCGGTATAAATATATGACTCAGTGAGGAATTCCACATACTTAAGTCGCGGAATGGTAATAACCGTTGCCACTTTATTTCTGATGCCACTGTGGGCCCAGGTATATTTGCCGGGAAGATTCGTGTAATCTTTTCTGCCCACATTCCAAAGCTCCTGCCCGAATGCGGCAAGGCCGGTTCCGTTGCCGGTATAAGGCTCAATATATTCCGCGCCGCCGATTCCCACTGCCTGCATGAGCATATGCAGCTGTGTCTTGACATATATCCCCAAATTGTGTTTGACGATATTCACGTATGCTTTACGGAAGGCTGCCGAAAGCTCTGCTCCCGCCGCAGACTGATTAATGTCGAGTCTGCCGCTCGCGTAGTTGTGTCTTCTGTATCCTTCCGAGGCAAACTCCTTAATGTACTCAACCGGAGTAAGCGCCTCAATCGCCTTAAGGTCGCCCTCGACTCCTTCGTATGAAAGATTGGCAGTCTCCGCGCAGAAAATGTTGTGAAGAGGATTGAAGGAATTCACTATCGAGTAGTCGCTTCCGTAGTACTTAATATCCCCGACTTTAGGCGGAAGTTTAAACAGCACAAATGCCGCCAAAAGAAGCGCGAATATCCCCGCAGCCTTCTTCAGGGCGGGCTTGTACACGATTACAATTAGTGCGATGAAGCTGAGAACGGCAACCACTATACCTTCCGACCTGAATACCGCAAGAAATGCGGCAAATATCGTGAGCATAGCAAGTTCGCGTCCGTTACGCACCTTCTGCTCTACCATGTCCATAAGCACTATCGACACAAAAAGAAGGGTAAAAGAAGCATTGTACTCCGCCCGTTCAGGATTGGTGGCCACAGTAAAGCTGTCCCGAAGAACAAACATTATAAGCACAAAAAATCTGAAGTAGCGGACTTTGCCGAGTACCTCGCTATTCTTAATGCGATTGTACAGATATCCCACAGCCGTCACAAACGCAAACATCTGCAGCAGATTTATGGAAATCGCATGAGGAAAAACCATAAGTGAAGCCGCATACAAACAGCTTAAATAAACGGAATGCCAGTATTCGGGCATGAGCCTTATGGAATAGGAATACGGAATAAAATTGTCTCCGCCGGCCTCGAAAACATCCGGCCAGAGGATAACGGTCAGAGCAACACCGGCCAAAAGAATTATGCCAAAAATCACAATGGTTTCTTTGGCAATTTTCCTGTCAAATACATCAAAAACAAGTTTCCACAGCAGGAAAATAATAATACCTGCCATAATCTTGGAAATCACATAGCACATCACCTGTTCAAAGGTGTCGCTGAAAGTATTGTTAATCGCCACCGAAAATGCTACCGCAGCTCTGTCTCCCGGCACCAAAACAAGCCACTCCCAGACAAAGGTCAAAAGAAAGTGGATGGCCGGTATAATTATTTTTTTACTAAGTTTCAATTTAGGCATCTATTTAACCGCCTTGGCACGAATATATGCAGGCCACACGGGTACGAGTGCATAAAGATAAAGTGCGTATCTCACCATCGCAACCGGGCCTAAAAGATATGTGAGCCACAAAAGCCCAATATATACAAACGGAACAAGCAAAGCTTTTTTCTTTGTCTTTAACAGATAGGAAGCCACGACTATTGCGATATAGAGGAAAGTCGCAGGCGCAAAGAGCACTGTAGTAACGCCGTCACCCAATACCAAATTGCTGTTTTCGAACAGCTTATAAAACTCAAGAAGGCCGGGCAGTTTTGAATTCTGCTCTCCGGGCTGCATTACCAGCACGGGAGTATAGCCCGTATCGCCCAAAGGATAAAGCACATACGGCGGCCACGGGTACCAGAATCCATAGGTATTGTCAAGGAAGGAATTCACATACTCCCCCGGATATTCCTTCAGCCACTTTAACCACAAATCTTTGAAATCACCGAATTCTTCGTTAAGTGCCGCGTCGGTAAGATTGCCTTTTGT
>CAMNCH010000079.1 GCA_946534145.1 uncultured Lachnospiraceae bacterium | reverse complement strand
GCGAAGAAGGAGCGCTGGTACATAATAGTTGTAGTGTTCATGGTAATAGTAGATTAAGTACAAAGCCTCAGCATGGTTATGAAATATATAATAAGAAAACCGGAGATGTTGGAAAAACTGGAATAAGTGGACAACCATTGAATAAAAATGGAACATCTCCTAGAGCGAACACTCAGGTCAATAAATTAAACAAGTTGGCAGGAGAAGATATATATGCGGCTCGCGCAGTCAAAAAAATATGCCAGATAGAGCTACCGCCTTGGAATGGGAAAAGAAAAATTCATTAAAACTTTGGGAAGAAAAAAATATGATGGTTCTTCATAAACGACCTAAGCCATGGGAGGATTGATTGACATGATACTTAAAGAGATACAGATGGATTTACCATTCATTTATAATGCTGACATTTCCAATGAAGAATCCGTAGAAATATATCAAAATACATGGAAAAATAAAAGAAGAGAATTTCAATTGTTAAGCAGATGCATGACAGCTATGATTGAGAGACTCATGCCTCCAATTAATACAAAAAACTATAGAAAAATAGTTATAGAGTGTGTTGAAAAGACCACTAAATCCGAAGGCATATATATGCCAGAGATATTATTTGTTCAAGTATTAATTGATATAGATTCATTTTACAAATTAAATAATCTTGAAAAAAAGAAGTGGATTATTAACAAGGTGCTGGAAGCAGTCGATTTCTTATCTCATAATGGCTATTATGAATTGGCTGAATTAATTCCAATATGTGACTTTATTAAAAAATCTAACTATGTAAATGAATGGTTTTGGAAAAAGCCGATTAAAGCTAAGGATAAATCTGTACAGATAAAGGTTCTGCATGATGTGGACAAAGTAAGCATTTATATGGTATTTATTGATAGGAATAAACAGAGTAAAGAGGTATTACTAGTGGAAGAAACTCCAGATGAATGGGCATATAGTAAATACTTGGGTAAGTTAGAGTGGGTGTCCGAAAACGAGGCACAACTGAAAACGAAAGAAGGAGCTCTTTTAGTGGCGAAATGCGTTAGTGATTGTTAATTCTTTAAGAGTGGTGGCGCTTTTAGAAACTATCTTTGGCATATAAACGTAAGCAAGGGTCCGGCTTATGCCGAACCCGTCCTTTTTGGGGAAATTCCTTTTCATATACAACATTAAAACGAACGATATTATTACAATTTCCCACCCCTTTAGATGTTGACTAAAGGCCTTTATTTTGATAGATTATCCTTTGCTATGAAGAGAAGATTTTTTGGAGATAAAAAGTTTTACATGATGGTACTGGCGGTTGCGGTACCGATTATTATTCAGAACGGAATCAGCAATTTCGTTAACATGCTTGACAACATAATGGTGGGTCAGGTGGGCACCGAGCAGATGTCCGGAGTAGCCATTGTCAATCAGCTGATGTTCATATTCAATCTGGCGCTTTTTGGCGCGATTTCGGGGCCCGGTATTTTTACCGCTCAGTATGTGGGTCAGAAGAATAACGAGGGCATCCGACATACCGTGCGCTTTAAGCTCATTATTGTGGCATTAATCAGTATCGCCGGTATTTTGCTGTTCCATTATTTTGACGAGCCGTTTATCAGGATATACCTTACGGACAACGGTCAGGGTCTGGATTTGGAGGCGACTCTTGGATACGCCAGAGAGTATCTTAAGGTGATGCTGTTCGGCCTTGCGCCCTTCGGAGTGGCCTGCGCGTATGCGGGTACTTTGAGAGAGTCGGGCGAGACCAAGGTTCCCATGTATGCCAGCCTGATAGCGGTATTTACCAACCTTGTGCTTAACTATGTGCTGATATTCGGCCATTTCGGTGCGCCCAAGCTTGGAGTTGTGGGTGCGGCGATTGCCACTGTTATTTCAAGATTCCTCGAGATGGGAATTCTGGTGGGCTGGACCCATATGCACAAAGAACGCGCGCCTTTCGCAGTGGGCCTTTTCAAGACCTTCAGGATTCCGGGAGAGCTTGCCGCCAAGATTATTAAGACAGGCATGCCCCTCTTTATCAATGAGTTTCTTTGGTCACTGGGAATGTCAATGTTGACTCAGTGCTACTCCACAAGAGGGCTTTCGGTTATTGCAGCCTTTAACATATCCAACACGATTGTGAACCTGTTTAACATCGTTCTTATGACCATGGGTAATGTGGTGGCCATCATTATCGGACAGATACTGGGCTCCGGCAATACGGAGGAAGTTGTGGATACGGATGTGAAGCTTATTACGGTGGCTGTTCTTGCGTCGGTGGTGATGGGCGGACTGCTGATAGTATTTGCACCCCTGTTCCCGCAGCTTTACAACACTACGGACGACATCCGTGCGCTGTCGGTCAAGCTCATGCGTATTGCGGCGCTGTTTATGCCGGTGGGTTCGTTCTTAAACGCTGCTTACTTCACCCTTCGTTCGGGTGGCAAGACGGTTATTACGTTCCTTTTCGATTCGGTATACCTGTGGGTATTGTGCTGGCCGGTTGCATTCGTGCTCAGCAGATTTACGTCTCTCAGTATACTTCCGCTTTACTGCATAGTTCTTTCTTTGGACTTCGTAAAGGTTATCATCGGATACATCCTTCTGAAAAAGAAGGTGTGGATTCAGGACCTTGTGGCATAGATTCATACAGGGCATTCAGACAGGCAAAGGCATCATTTTCGGTGCTTTTGCCTGCTTTCTTGTGTAGCGACGAGCCAAGCGGCTGCTGTGCTTGCACAAGCAGACATTTGGCGACCGCATACAATCTCGGATTGCATCATTAAGCAATCCGATGATTTATAAAAAAATTGTAAAATCCGATTTTCCCTCTTTACTTTTTTAAACAGTCGGCTATAATCTCATTATCGACATATGTCGATAACTAATTAAAACTCAATCCGGGGGATATTTATGGCAAGACCTACCAGAAGCCGCAAAATATGCAGAGAACCTCAGTACAAAGAATTTGCACCCACACAAAACGGTGGGGAGAAGAATACAGAGGAGAAAGACAAAGTAACTCTTTCTTTGGATGAGTACGAAGTAATCAGAATGGTGGATTTGCGAGGAGTTACCCACGAGCAGTGCGCAGCTCATATGGGAATTTCACGTACCACCGTAACCGAAATATATGAAGGCGCCAGAAGAAAAATTGCCGACATGATTGTTAACGGCAAGTCCCTTCATATTGAGGGAGGAAACTGCTTTGTGTGCAACGGAAGGGGAGGCGCATGCAATAACGACAAGTGCATAGAGCAAAAAGCATGCCCTGACAGAGACAAGTGTGTAAGCCTGTGCCGGGTTGATGAGTAATGTATCCAAGGAGACAGACTATGGCTGATTTATTAAGAATTTCGGGGCTTAAGGCCTCGGTTGAGGACAAAGAAATACTAAAAGGTGTGGATTTAACCGTTAACGACGGCGAGGTTCACGTAATAATGGGACCCAACGGGGCCGGCAAATCAACACTCGGTTCGGTAATTATAGGCGATCCTCGCTACGAAATTACCGGCGGCAGTGTTTTTTTTGACGGTGAAGACATAACCGGTGAGGATACGGACAAGATAGTAAAAAAGGGAATATTCCTTACTTTCCAGAATCCTATCGAAGTACCCGGCATAACCCTTGCCAACTTTATTAAAACCGCTCTTGAGGCTCAGACCGGAGAGCGCATTAAGATGTGGGACTTTAAAAAGAAGCTTGAAGCCACCATGAAAGTACTTCAGATGAATCCCGAATACGCCGACAGAGATTTGAATGTGGGCTTTTCGGGAGGCGAAAAAAAGAAGGCCGAAATCCTTCAGATGCTTATGCTTAAGCCCAAGCTCGCAATACTGGATGAGACAGACTCAGGTCTTGACGTTGATGCGGTTCACGTGGTTTCTAAGGGCGTGGAAGAATACAAAAAGAATGTGGGCGGAGCTTTAATAATCATTACCCACAGCACAAGAATCCTTGAATCACTTAAGGTAGACAAAACCCACGTGCTCATCGACGGAAAGATTGTCACAGACGGCGACGCGGCGCTCATTGACACTATTAACGAGGAAGGATTTGAGAGGTACACGGCTTAATCATGAAAGAAAAAACACAAGTAGAAGATATCGACAGAAGCCTGTATGACTTCAGATATTCCGATGACGATTTTTATAAGGTCAGGGGTGGACTTACGGCGGAAATAGTGGAAGAAATCTCCCGCGAAAAGAATGACCCGGCCTGGATGAGAGACTTCAGACTAAAATCCCTTGAAGTCTACAACAGTCTGGATGTGCCGGACTGGGGTCCTTCCATCGAAGGGCTGGACATGGACAACATAGTTACCTATGTCCGCCCCAATATGAAGAAAATGGCCACATCCTGGGACGACGTTCCCGAGGATATCAAGAACACCTTTGAAAGGCTGGGAATTCCCGAGGCAGAAAGAAAATCCCTTGCAGGTGTAGGTGCCCAGTACGATTCGGAAGTGGTCTATCACAGTATCAAAGAAGAAATGGCGCGACAGGGCGTCATCTACACCGACATGGAAAGTGCTCTCCACGGAGAGTATGCGGACATGATAAAAGAACACTTCATGAAAGCACTGCCCATTACAGAGCACAAATTCGTGGCACTGCACGGCGCAGTGTGGTCGGGAGGTTCTTTTGTATATGTTCCCAAAGGGGTTAAACTGGATATTCCCCTTCAGTCATATTTCAGATTCAACGCCAAAGGAGCGGGCCAGTTTGAGCATACCCTTATCATCGTGGAAGAAGGAGGGTACTGTCACTTCATAGAAGGCTGCTCGGCTCCCAAATACAATGTGGCCAACATTCACGCAGGCTGCGTGGAACTTTATGTGAGAAAGAACGCCACACTCCGCTATTCCACCATTGAAAACTGGTCAAAGAACATGTACAACCTTAACTCCAAGCGCGCTATCGTGGAAGAGGGCGGAAAGATTGAATGGGTATCGGGTTCTTTCGGCTCTCACATTTCCTACCTTTACCCCATGAGCGTGTTAAACGGAGAAGGAGCAAGAGCGGAATTCACGGGAGTTACTTTTGCCGGAAACGGTCAGAATCTGGACACCGGCACAAAGGTGCTTCATAACGCCAAAAACACATACTCCTATATTAACACAAGGTCCATCAGCAAAGACGGAGGCATCAACACTTTCAGAAGCTCGGTACATATGACACCCAACGCTTCGGGCAGTAAATCGGCGGTATCCTGCGAATCCCTTATGGTAGACAGCATCAGCCGCTCCGACACGATTCCCGCCATGGATGTGCGCGTAAGCGACGCCGACGTGGGACATGAAGCCAGAATCGGACGCATCAGCGACGATACTGTTTTTTATCTTATGAGCAGAGGCCTTTCGGAGGAGGATGCCAAGGCGCTTATAGTGCGCGGATTTGCCGACAATGTCAGCAAGGAGCTGCCTCTTGAGTATGCCGTCGAAATGAATAACTTAATAACGCTTGAGATGAAAGGAAGTATCGGATGATGAAAATAAATAATCTGCCTGCGAGAACCTGGAATCACCTCAATATGAATGACACAAGCGTATCCCTTGACCTTACGTGCGCAGGGCCGCTTGACTACGAGGAAGAGCTTCCTGCCGGAGTGGACAGAGTAACGGGAAGAGGCATCAGTCCTTTTTCCGACAGACCCTTAAGAACAGGTCTTGGCACCGAATTCGACATGGCCATGGGCGATACGGGTATCAAGCCTTCGGGTTACATAGTAAGTGAAAAGAATAAGATAGAAATGCCTGTTTACCAGACATTTAAATACGATTCGGAGGATGACTGCAACGTAAATCTTATGGACTACACCATAGGAGAAAACGGCTGCCTTACGGTAATTCAGAACTTTGTATCTGAAGAAACCGCCAAAGAAAAAACGGCCATAGTCCAGAACCGTTACACCATAGCCAAGGGAGGCAGTCTGACAATAGTGCAGATTCAGGCACTTTCGGACAATTTTACTTTCTTTAGCGACATAGGCGGTCACATAGACAATGACGGAAACTTCAAGCTTGTGCAGATAATACTGGGCGGAGGAAGAAACTACTATGGTTCCTTTACCGACCTTGTGGGCAAGTCTTCCAAGGTGGATGTGGATGTGGCTTACAGTCTTAACAGGCAGCAGACTCTGGACATGAACTATGTGGGCAATCACTGCGGTAAGCTGTCCGAAAGCGATATAAATGTAAGCGGTGTCATGAAGGGAGAAGCAAAAAAACTTTTCAGAGGCACCATTGATTTCCACTGCGGCTGCAGCGGTTCAAAGGGCGCGGAACTGGAAAATGTTCTTTTGATAGATGACACGATTGTCAATCAGACAATACCCCTTATTCTCTGCGACGAAGAAGACGTGGAAGGCGCTCACGGAGCCACCATCGGAAGATTGGATGACAACATTTTGTTATATTTAAACTCTCGCGGAATTGAGAAAAGCGAGGCCTATGCCCTTATGGAAAGAGCCAAACTCGATGCCGTGGCAGGGCAGATTAAGGATAAAAGAACCAGAGATTATGTAGCAGCAAAGATAGATGAAATGACGGCTTAGCCGGTTAAAGAGGTTATATGACGGATTTTGAAAGAAAGATAAGAGCCGATTTCCCGCTTATAGAGAGTTCGCGTTGCGTATATCTTGACAACGGCGCAACTACGCAGAAGCCGGAATGTGTTCTTACGGAAATTAATCGATATTACGAAACCATGAACGCCAATCCCATGCGAGGGCTGTACGAACTGAGCGTTGAAGCCACGGAAGCATATGAAAATGCCAGAACGGTGACGGCCAATTTCATAAATGCAGAGGACCCTCGCGAAATAATATTTACCCGAAACGCAACAGAAAGCCTGAATCTGGTGGCTTACAGCTACGGAGCACATGCCTTGAAGCCGGGCGACGAAGTTATAGTCAGCGTTGCCGAACACCACTCAAACTTCCTCCCCTGGGTGGAGGCTTCAAAGCGGACGGGGGCAAAGGTCGTTTTCTTTGACTGCGCTCCCGACGGAAGCTTCGATCTGGATGAACTTAAAAAGCTCGTCAATACACATACCAAGGTTCTTGCGGTTAACGCTGTTTCCAACGTTACGGGGCAAAAGAATGACATAGCCGCCATGGCAGACATCATTCATGAGGCAGGCGGAGTAATAGTGGTGGACGGCTCCCAGTCTGTGCCCCACGAGAGCACGGATGTGCAGGTACTGAAGGCTGACTTTCTTGCTTTTTCCGGTCACAAAATGTATGCGCCCATGGGAATAGGGGTATTGTATGGCAGAAAAGAACTGTTGGATGCCATGCCCCCCTTCCTGTATGGGGGCGAGATGATAGAAACCGTCAGCAAAGAACGGGTAACTTATGCGGAGGTTCCTCATAAGTTCGAGGCCGGCACCGTTAATGCCGGGGGCGCACTGGGACTCAAGGCGGCTGTTGAATACATCACCAAAGTGGGCTTTGACAAGATAACAGCCAAAGAACGTGAACTGGTAAAAACAGCGGTGGAAGGAATGAAAGAAATTCCTCACGTGAACATAATAGGCGGTGAAAATCCGGACGACCACCACGGAATTGTGAGCTTTATCATAGACGGAGTTCATCCCCATGATGTGTCTGAGATATTCGCCTCTGAAAATATTGCTTTAAGAGCGGGACACCACTGCGCAGAACCGCTTCACAGACACCTTAAGGTGATGTCCACAACCCGCATGAGCGTCGGAATGTACAATACCTGCGGCGAAATCGAACAGTTTCTGGATGTTTTAAAAAGCATTCGTGCAAGGATGGGATACAAAGATGACAGGCAATACTTTTTACAATGAAATAATCAACGAACACAACTTAAAACCGTATCACAAAAGGGCCGTAGAAGGAGCAAACTTTACTCTTGAAGGCGTTAACCCCTCCTGCGGCGATGACATCGTACTGGAGCTTAAAGTCGAGGACGGAATTATTGTCGACGGAGGCTTCACCGGTGACGGATGTGCCATTTCGCAGGCGTCTGCTGACATAATGCTAGACCTGATAATCGGAAAGTCTCAGGAAGAGGCGATAAGACTGTCGGACATTTTTTTGCGTATGATTAAGGGTTCCATAACGGACGAGGAAAAAGAAGAACTTGAAGAAGCCGGCATTCTTGAGAGCGTGTCCCATATGCCCGCGCGGGTTAAATGCGCGGTACTCGGATGGCGCACAATGCGGGAGTTATTTGGCCGGACAGACTGAAATAAAGGACGTTTATATGCTTTTTCAAAGCCTTGGGTAACCAAGGCTTTTGTGTTATACTCTTTCTAGGAAAAGGAGAGATTGTATGATTTCTTTTAAATGTTCCAAATGCGGCGGAGAGATGACCATATCTCACGTAGGCGAGCTTATGTGCCCCTATTGCGGCACCAAGAATAACTTCAGTGACAAGGAACTGGAGGCCTATAAGGTTTTCAGACACAGAATGCTTGAGTATCTGGCTGCGGTGGCTGAGGACAGGGCCAAGGCTACGGATTATGACTATCTTTGGACCAATTGCGAGACGGCAACCTTCACCACTGCGGACGGCACCGACCTAAGCATCAGATACATTTACACGAGCACCTATGACGGTGTCAAGATGTATGTGGGCAAGGAGACGGTTGTTTTTGAATACTCTTCCCTTCAGGAAGAACTTCTGGACAAGAGCATTGAAAACATCAGGAAGGTTACTTTCCCAAGCGCCGACATGAAGGACCTGAACCGTTGCATTCCCCGGGGCAAAGGCTCTTACAGGCTTAAGGACAACAGGATTCTTTGGGCAGTGTCCAAAGAAGAAGGACTGTTCCCGCTTCCGCTTTTTGGTAACCTTGAGTGGGCCGATACGGCATGGATAGTATCAAGACTTGAGAATATCGCATGTCTTCTTGAGTACAATGAAATGACCCACGGCGGCATCGATCCCGAGACTGTATTTATTAATCCAAAGACTCATGAGGCAGCTCTTTTGGGCGGCTGGCACAAGGCCGGCAGTACAGGTTTCTTTGACGGCAAGAAGGATTTAAAAGATATCAGAACCACGGCGCGTAAGCTTTTGGGAGACGGTTTTGGCGGTGCTCCCGAAATGTTTAAAGAGTTTCTTTCGAAGGCGCCGGCGGCAGACGCTTATGAAGATTTTAAGTGCTGGGACGAGGTAATAGAAAAAGGCCTCGGCGGCAGACACTTTCATAAATTTGGCAAATAAAGGAGAACAACTATGGGATACGGCAGTTACAAAAGTTCAGACTGGAGCAGACTAAGAAGCAGTAAGAAAATTACGGAGTCATCCTCCGCAGCGCAGATTTTTACAAGTCGCCATATGGAGGAGAGATTCGACCCCAAATTTATCGATAAGCGTGAATCCATGGATTCGGAGGAGCACCCCAATTCAACACCCGTCATCATCGGTCTTGATACTACGGGCTCCATGGGATATTTGTCCGAAGAAATCGCCAAAAACGGCTTGAACGAGACAATGCTTAAGATATATGCGAGCAACCCCATTGAGGATCCGCAGCTTATGTTTGCGGCTGTGGGAGACGTGACAGACAATGCGCCTTTGCAGGTGACTCAGTTTGAATCGGACATCAGAATTGCCGAGCAGCTTTTTGCTCTCTGGCTTGAGGGTCGCGGCGGAGATTCTCCCGAGGATTTCGAACTTCTTTGGTACTTCGCGGCCAAACATACCAAGATTGATTCTTTTGACAAGCACGGCAAGAAGGGCTTTCTTTTTACAATCGGTGACGCGGACGTTCATGAGATGGTTAAGGGCTCTTATGTGGCTGAAATCTTTAAGGATGATGCGAAGAACTATTCGTCCAAGGAACTCTTGAAGATGGCTTCCGAGAAATACGAAGTGTTCCATATTCATTTGAATGACCATGGCCTTATTCCCTCGGTGTTCACCAATATTATGGGCGGTAAGGTAGCGGTTATTCCCAAGTCATCGGTTAATGTGATTCCCGAGCTTATCATCACCATCATGCAGCTTGCAAACGGCGAGGACAAAGAAACCGTTCTGGCTCAGTGGTCCGAACTTGCCCGTCCCGTGGTAGAGAATGCGGTTAAGGATATGGTGTTTAAGAGTAAAAAGAAAGGCATTTTCTTTTGAGTAAGACAGTTTTTAAAGCAGTAATAGGTAAAAACTTCGGAGACGAAGGTAAAGGACTCGCAACGGATTTTTTGTGCCTGGGCGGCGCAAAAAATCTGGTGGTGCGGGCCAACGGAGGCGCTCAGTCCGGTCACACTGTTGAGACGGGGACTAAGCGCTTTGTTTTTCATGAATTGTCGTCGGGGTCCTTTCGCGGGGCCGATACATACTGGGCGGCAACCTATCATCCGGATTTGTATAAGCTGTCAGAGGAGATTGAGGAGTTTAAGGCGGTGAGCGGATTTGTGCCGCGGATTTTTGTGTCGACGAAAGCGGGAATCACCACTGTTCTGGATGTTCTTTTGAATATGGCTTTTGAGACGGCTCGCGGTGCAGGGCGCCACGGAAGCTGCGGCATGGGCATATACGAAACGGAACTTCGCGAGCGGGCGGGCTATAAAATAACAGTCAGTGATTTAATTAATTCGGATGAGACCTGGCTGATTAATAAGTTGTCAGAGATTCGCAACAATTATGTTTCAAAGCGCCTGAATGAGGAAAAAATTACGGTTGCCGGAATGGGCGAATACGGAGAATTGATAGAAGATGACAATGTTGTCACTAATTATGCGAAAACCGTATACAATAACTTGAAATTCGTAGAGTCGGTGGCATTTGAGCAGGAATTGTTTCAAAAATATGAGCAGGTTGTTTTTGAAAACGGTCAGGGATTATTGCTGGATTCGGAGTGCAAACGGTTCTATCCCAATGTAACGGGTTCACGGACCGGACTTGCAAACATAGCACAGATTCTTAAAAATGCGGGAGATAAGCTTGATGAAGTACTATATGTCTCACGCAGCTACGTTACAAGACACGGCGCAGGGGAGCTTCCCTGTGAGTGTGCAGCCTCCGACATCCCCAGATTAATAACGGATGTTACCAATTTGCCCAACGAATGGCAGGGAAAACTGCGTTTTGGACTGCATGAATCGGTTGAGGACTTCGTAAAGCCGGTTTTGGAGGATATAAAAGAGCTGGATTATCGGCCAAAGTTAAGTCTTCTTTTAACACATTTGAACGAAACTGACGGCTGTGTCATGCTTAAGGACGGAGCGGTTTCTTTGGATACGTTTAGGGAGAAACTGCAAGATACAGGGACGTTTGAAAATGTCTTTTTGTCTTACGATAAATTTGCGGAGAATATTAAAGGGTAAGCCTTAACGGGCCTACCCTTTATCCAACATCATCATTAAATTGCTGAGTACCACCATTCCGGCGGTTTCCGTTCTTAAGATTCTTTTGCCGAGGGTGATTATTTCAAAGCCTGCGTTGCGGGCTTTTTCTATTTCTGCCTGCTCGAAGCCGCCTTCGGGACCGATGAAAATCGCCACCGAATCTCCGGGCTTAACGGACTCAAAGAGCTCGTGCGTATGTGCCATTCCGTCGGCCATTTCGTAAGGAACCCACTTGTGGGTGCACTCGCTTGCTTTGGCAACCGCTTCGGCGTAAGTCATGGGCATTGAAATTTCAGGGATAATCGTGCGCTTGGACTGCTTGGCCGCCGCTTCGGAAATGGACTGCCAGCGACTTATTTTGGAAGCCGCTTTCTTGGGATCGAGCTTCATGACGCAGCGCTTCATCTCAACAGGAATAATTTCAAATGCTCCCAGCTCAACTGCTTTTTGAATAATCAGCTCCATCTTGTCACTTTTGGGAAGCCCCTGAAACAGATATATCTTACAGGGCAGTTCGGTTCCTTCTTTGACAAAAGCCAGCTCACAGGTCACCGCATCATCGGTAAGCTCACGCACGATGCAGCGATATTCCGCGTCAGACTCGCTGGTACTCACCGAAATCTCCTCGCCGGGCTTCATCCTGAGCACGTTCTTTATATGATTAACATCCTTGCCGGTTATAGTAATGGCCTTGTCGCATATAGCGTTTGGTTCAACAAAAAAATGATACATGGTTATCCCTTAGTTTTTCAAATGTTTATAACTCCAACACGATTTATTATAGAATAATTGAAGCACCGTATCAATACGGGGAAC
>CAMNCH010000078.1 GCA_946534145.1 uncultured Lachnospiraceae bacterium | reverse complement strand
TCCTCGCGGCCGCCGGAGAGGAGCTTGTCGATTTTTTGGTAAAGCTTTTTGTCCGTGGATATGAGGGCTACAATCTCGGGATTGTAGTGGTCAAAGGAGTCGGACTGCAGTTCTTTTAAGACGTCGGCAAAAGACTTTTTATCGGCGTAGTTGCGGCCGAAGTAGTCTGTGGCGGCATCAAGGGAGTCGCAGACGGTTATTATGTCGATGGCAAATTTGGTGCGAAGTCCCTTTGTGGAGAAACGCTCAGGATAGCCTGTGACACCGTCGTGGAACTTGTGATGGCCAAGGATAACCGCATGGTAGTCGTCAAAGTCCTCGTCTACCGCGTCGGCGCCCATGCCGGGGTGCTGTCTTATAATGTCAAACTCTTCGTTGGTGAGTTTTCTGTACTGAGTATTGATTATGTTGGGCATACGTGTCTTGCCGATGTCATGGTAGAGGGCACAGCGCCTGATGTAGAGCCTTATGTCGTCGGCTTTTTTGTAAAGTTCATCCGTCGATTTTAAATTGTACATGGGAAGCAGAAGCTCCGGCCTGTTCTCAATTACGGAATCCACAATCATTCTTGAAAGGGCCGCTACCATGTGGGAGTGGAAAAAGGTCTGAATTTGTCTGTGAAGTATTACGTTAAAGATTGTGTTTTCTTTTTCCTCAAAGGTTTCAAGAAGGCTTAAATGCTTGAAGCACCAGTCCGTAAGCTCGTGGCTCATGAAGGGACTGTAGTCCTTGCGGGCCACTCTTGCGTAGTATTTGTTAACGTGATTTATAAGATTCCTTGTTTCTGTTTTTCTAAGGGTTTCGTCTACCCGTTTGTCCTTCAGCCAGTCGAAAATAAGTGCCTGGGGAAACTGGGTATTAAAGGTGTAGTCCTCGTCGTGGGCGTAAGGAAGCTTGGCTTTCTTGGAAATTTTCTCCGAACTCCTTATTTTGAAATATGCCAGCAGGTACTCCACCGCATCGGTGTAGGCACAACGGCCTTCGATGTAGAGTGCACGGTAATTGGCCAAAAGAGGAAGGCAGTTGATTGAAAGCTCATTGCCGCATTTTTCGCACTGTTCTTTGTATACTTCACGGGCAAGCTTGCAGAACTTCGCCTTGGTCATTTCGGTGGCGCCGGGTATCAAAGATTCGTGGATGAGGATGTTCTCCCGTATGAATTCCATGATGGTTTTTATTTCCGGATTGTTTCCGTCAAGGCTTTGCACGGCATCCGATGCATAAAGATCCTTAACTTTGTCATAGTAGGCAAAAGCATCGTCCACGCTCAAAAAATTATAGGAAGGCATGACGCAGATTAAGTTGGAATAAGCAACAAAAATGGCTCTGCGCACGTAGAAGTCCGTGAAGGTGGCATATTCTTTGGCATAGGCAACGATTTTGATGTAGGAATCATAGGCAAGTTTGCCGTAGGGCTTATAGCCCATTTTAAAGGTGGCTGCAGCCTCGTAACCTAAGCGGACATACAAAAGAATGAGGCGGCTTAAGTTGTTTTTGCCACGAAAATAGGTAATAAGCAATTGGAGAAGTTTGACTACCATAAACGGGTCGTCGTAAGGCCCGGGGCCGAGGTCTATCAACTCGGCGCAGATTGAATCGGCAATTTCATCCGTAAGAGAAGAGGGGTTCTCAAAAAATGGCGCAAGGAAAAGACCCATATCCGCGTTATCGGCGTAGGCTTTTCTGGTGGCTTCGGAACGCTTTTTGTAGTTCTTCATCCATTTGTCCCTATCCTTGTCGGCATAGATAAGCTCGTCATAACGCTGGATTATGGCCATGTTTTCTTTAAAAAGTGTGAAGGCGTCGTGGACGTCTTTTGCCGTGGCAATCCTTTTTACCGAACCCATTTTTCCTCACTTTATGATAAAAGAATGCTTTTTAATTCCTCAACAGTTTCCGCTATAACCTCTGCACCGGCCGCCGTGAGTTCTTCTTTGGAACCGTATCCGTAGGAAACGGCTACCGTGGGAAGGTGTGCGGCTATTGCTGCCTCAACGTCGTATTTTCTGTCACCCACCATGACGGCCTCGGAAAGATCGCCTGCGGGGTCAAGGGAAAGAAGACGGAGACACTCTGCGATGATTTCGGATTTGTTCTCTCTGGTTCCGTCAAGCTCGGAACCCATTATTACGTCAAAAAACCCATCGATTTTAAAATACTTGAGTATTTTTTCCACAAAAACTCTGGGCTTGCTGGAGGCAAGGGCGAGCTTGCGACCATTTTCTTTTAAGGCTGAGAGAAGCTCCGGAATACCCTCGTATAAATCATTCTCAAAAAGTCCCACAGTGGAGAATCTGGCACGATAGGCTGCGATAACATCCTCCATGTCTTCGGGCTTTATATGGTAGAAATCCCTGAAAGAATCCCTTAAAGGCGGGCCTATGAAAGGCGTCAGGGTATTGATGTCGGGGACATCGATTCCGTATTTCTTAAGTGCTGTCTGGACACTGGTGCATATACCGACCTTGGGGTCGGATATGGTTCCGTCCAAATCAAATAGAACATATTTGTACATATTTACTCCATTCCCTTCAATGATTTCCTGTCATTATAGCACATGTGAATTAATAAATTTGGAATGTGCTAAAATTTTGGGCATATTTTACATTTTCCGAAAAAACTCGTTTTTGTATAATGGTTTCCAGAGGGAACGGAATAATATTCGGCTGTCGATAGGGGTATCGACGGTATAAAGGAGGCGTAGCTTATGCAGGCGAAGATCTTTTTATCTCCCTCGATGGTACGGGATTTTGTCAATGTTGCATCCAAGTGTGATTTTGACATTGATATAGCAAGTTATAATCGTTACATAGTAGATGCGAAGTCCATTCTCGGCGTTTTGGGCCTTGATATGAACAGCGTTCTCACCGTAACTTATGACGGCTTTAATTCTGAATTCGAGGGCTTTTTAAAGCAGCATGCCGTAGCTTGTTAGCATGCGAACATATGGTTGACTCCCCGCTGTTGCTTTTTTATAATTAGCATAACGGCGTTGGGAGTTTTTTTATGGTCAAAACACGGATAAGCGTACGCAATCTGGTAGAATTTATACTGCGTTGCGGCGACATAGACAACAGAATGGGCGGCGATGCTTCTTTGGAGACCATGCAGGAAGGCGCCAGACTCCACAGACTGATTCAGAGACGTGCGGGCGCGGATTACACGCCCGAAGTTCCCCTTGCCTACACTTATGTTGAGGACGATGTGGAGATATCCGTTGAAGGCCGTGCCGACGGTGTTATTGACAATGACACAGGCGTCACCGTAGACGAGATTAAGACTACTTACGGTGATGTTATGAAATATACGGAGGCGAAACCCCTCCATCTGGCTCAGGCCAAATTCTACGCGCACATTCTGGCGCAGAGTAAGAATCTTCTTTCGATAAAAGTGCGTCTTACCTACGTAAACATCGACACCGAGGAGATTCGTTACTTTAATTACACCTTTTTGCAGGAAGAACTGAATGAATTTACCTCATCCGTCTGCCACGAGTACGTTAAGTGGGCGAGACTTGAGGACGATTTAATCAAGACGAGGGATGCTTCCGTTAAGGGTCTGCCGTTTCCTTTTGACTACAGAGAAGGCCAGGAGGAGCTTGTTAAGCAGGTCTACTACACGATTTATCGGAAAAAGAAACTCTTTCTCGAGGCCCCCACGGGTGTCGGCAAGACCATTGCAACCTTGTACCCTTCGGTTCAGGCCATGGGACAGGGCCTTTTTACCAAACTCTTTTATCTGACGGCCAAGACCATCACCCGCACAGTGGCCGAGGACACGGTTCACATCATGCGCAAGGACGGCCTTAAGATTAAGAACATCACTCTTACGGCCAAAGAAAAAATCTGTTTCACCGCCGAGCACGAGTGCAATCCCGATGCCTGCCCTTATGCCAAGGGCCACTTCGACAGGGTCAATGACTGTATCTATGAGCTTATTACCCACGAGGACGCCATAACCGCCGACGTTGTGGCCGAATACGCTCGCCGGTTTGAAGTATGTCCCTTTGAAATGAGCCTGGATGTCAGCCTTTTTGCGGACATCATTATCTGTGACTACAATTATGCCTTCGACCCAAGGGCCAGGCTTCAGCGTTATTTTGCCGATGAGACCAATGCGGGCAAATACCAGTTTCTGGTGGACGAGGCTCACAACCTTGTGGACCGCGCCCGGGAAATGTACTCCGCCGAAATGGTCAAAGAAGGCATCATGGCAGTCCGCCGCGCCGCCGAAGAAGAACTTCCGGTCATTGCCAAAAAGCTTGAAAAGTGCAATAAAGCCATGCTGGCGCTTAAACGCGCCTGCAACGATTACCTGATTAATCCCCCCATAGACGAGTTTGTTCAAAGCCTCATGAGGGTTTATTCCGAGATAGAAAAGTTTTTAAAGGACGAAAGAAAGCCCAAGGACAAGCCCAAAGTATCCAAAGAAGTGAAGGATGCCGTGCTTCAGTTTTATTTTGACACCTCACACTTTCTCAAAATGTACGAGCTTGTGGACGAGAACTACTGCGTATACTGCCACTACACGGAAGACGACCATTTTTATCTGAAACTGTTCTGTGTCAATCCCCGCAGGAATCTTTCGGAGTGCATGGCCATGGCACGTTCGTCGGTGCTGTTTTCAGCTACTCTGTTGCCGGTTCAGTATTATAAGAATCTGTTGGCTGGCGAGGAAGACGATTACGAAGTATATGCCAAATCGGTCTTCAATCCTGCAAGACGTGGACTTTTTATTGCACGGGACGTTACCAGCAAATACACCCGCAGGAGCAGCGATGAGTATACGAAGATTGCTCATTATATCCACGACACCGTAGCCGCCAGAAGGGGCAATTACTTGGTGTTCTTTCCTTCGTACCGCTTTCTTTCGGATGTGGCTGATGCTTACGATTATGAGTTCTGTGAGGAGGACGATACCGAGCTTATTATCCAGACAGGCTCCATGAAAGAAGAAGAGAGAAGCGCTTTCTTACGCCGCTTTGAGGGCAATGTGGCGGATGAGAAGATTTTTGATTCCATAGATGCGGAGATAGATATAGACATAGAGGATACGGATGAGTGTGAGGATAAATCCCTTATAGGCTTCTGCGTTATGGGCGGCATTTTTTCCGAGGGTATCGACCTTACACACGAGAGCCTTATAGGCGCCATCATAGTGGGCACAGGCCTTCCGCAGGTATGTCTTGAACGTGAGATTATGAAAGAGACCTTCGACGCCGAAGGAATGGACGGATTCGACTATTCTTACCGCTATCCCGGCATGAATAAGGTGCTTCAGGCCGCCGGCCGCGTTATCCGTACGGAAGAAGATATAGGAGTGGTGGTACTGCTGGATGAACGCTTTTTGCAGCGTTCATACACCAGGCTTTTTCCGGTTGAGTGGAGCGACTACGAGACGGTCGATATAGACAATGCTTTTGACAAAGTTGAAAGATTCTGGGATCAGTGGACTACGGAATAAAAAAGCCCCGACAAAGATTTTCTTTGCCGGGGTTATATCATCTCACAGGCTTATTTTTCATGGCCTTTTTAACATATTTCTTTTTGTACATCTCATGGTCCGCATCCTCGATAAGAGTATTGAGGGCATCGGGACTCTCCAGAGTGGTGATGCAGTAACCGATGGAGGCTTCGATGTGATATTCTTTGCGGCCCAGTTCATTGTAATGATTCATGGCGGCTTCGATTCTGTCTACGCAGGCCGAAGCGTCCTCATCGGTGTAACCGGAGGCAAGAAGTACGAATTCATCGCCGCCGTAACGCATGATTATTTCGCCGTGGCGTTTATTGTCTTTCAGAATGGTGGCTACTTCTTTGATAAGGAAGTCGCCTTCGTCGTGACCGTAAATGTCATTGACTTCTTTGAGCCCGTCAACGTCCATGAATACCACGCAGATGGGTGTTTTTTTGTTAATGGCATCCAAAACTATGGGCTCGGACATCTTAAAGAATCCGGCACGGTTGTAGATACCGGTAAGGGTATCGTAAATCCACATGCGGTCGAGAGCGGCTATCATCTGCTCCATAACGTTTCTCTTACGGGAGTTCTCCAGGGCATTGCCTGCGAGAGTACACCAGTTGGGGAAGAAATCGTTACGGATAAGCTCGCCTGATGTGCCGAGTATCGCATAGCCGAAGTTACGGTTCATGTAGTGGATTGGGAAAAAGTAATATGTGCCGCCGGGCTTGCCGCCTTTGGCAAGGGGAGGAAACAAATCCTTTTTCTCAAAGTATTCTCTTTCGTCGGCTCCTTCGGGAACTTTGCCGCCGATGACGGAGACTACGGAAATAATCTCGTCGGAGTAATCCTCCTGATTGTCTCTGTCGATGATGGTAAGAGCCTTGGCATAATCCGAATAATCTATAAGGTAATCGGGACGCACGTTCATGCAAAGATAGAGCTCGTCAGCATGGAGCTTGCATCCGTATTCTTTTAACGAATCAAGTAAAGCGTAATATTCGCGCTTGCTGATAAGGTCCGCAGTCATGCGCTTAACGGTCTGTGTAAGTTCGGACTGGGAGTATCTGTCGATGGCAAGAATATTGGTGGTGTTGGAATCGATTTTGGAATCCTCGTCGGGCTTACAGCCGCAGGATTCGCCGCGGAATAAGACGATGGGAAGGGTGATGGACTCGCCCCTGGAATGCTCGCCGTATTCGTGGAGAACATTCACCGCATTGACAGCCTTCTGGTACTGCTGACGCTTGCAGGTGGTAAGTCTCGGTGAATAAATACGTGATACGGAGTCAAAGTCGATACCGGTAACACGAATGTCCTTGGGAACCTTGATGCCGCGTCTCTTAAGTTCGGTGATAAGACCGATGGCCATTTCGTCATTGCAGCATACGATGCCGTCGGGGAGCCCCTCGCCGAGATTCAAGAAATACTGAGCCGCATCCACGCCGGAAGAATACTCGTAATTGCCGTGGAAGGCCCATTTATCCTTGAACTCAAGGCAGTTCTCCGTAAGGCATTTTTTGAAGCCTTTGAAACGTTCCTGAGTGTCTCTGCTGTCATCCATGCCGCCCAAAAAGAAGAACTTCCTGCAGCCGTGAACCGTCAGGAGATGTCTGGTAACTTCTTCCGCAATGCCGCTTTCATTACTGAGGATATTCACAAAATCGGGACTATAGCTGTCCACACAGACGCAGGGTACTCCCGAGTCTGCGATGCGCTTTGTAATAACTTCGTTAAAGGCAGCGTCCTGGAATGTGTTGCGAACAAAAATGATTCCGTCAAAAGAAGTTAAATCGGGGAGATCGAAGACCGAGTATTCGCCTCTGGTGAAGCTGTCGTTACCGCTGACATTTACATGACAACAAAAGACTGAGCACACATCGCCCCAGTCGCGGATACGTCTTTCTATTCCTTTCATGAATGCTTTCTGACTGTCGAAGACAAGACTGCATATTAGAACGGCAATTTTCATAGGTAGTGACCACCTTTTTAAAAACTCCCAAATCAGACCATTACACTCCCCAAAGTGTAGCCTGTACTATTTTATCATTTTTTTCAGAATAAAAAAACACATTTATGAAACTTTTTGCGAAAAAACGGGCTTTTGGCGCTACATTGTATAAAAAACGATTTTCATGCCGAAATGCCTATACATTCTGCCTATATTAAAGTTCTCTAAATTGTTAAGTGCTTCAATTGACTTTGCACCTTAAAAAATCTAAACTATTACTTGTATTACGGAGGAACAGTTTAATATGAGCAGATACATGAAGTATATTAAGCCTTACAAGGCGGCCTTCATTCTGTGTCCGATTCTTATGATGGTGGAAGTCCTCGGGGAAATCGTTTTACCCTCCCTTATGGCCCGCATCATCAACGAGGGTGTTGTGGAACATGACATTTCCATGATATTCAAAATCGGCGGTATGATGGTTGTCTTTATTTTATTTATGGCTGCTGGCGGAGTGGGCGGCGCTTATTTTGGTGCCAAGGCTTCCATTAACTTTGCGGCGGATCTCAGAAAGGATGCTTTTGACAATGTTCAGAAGTTTTCTTTTGCGGACATAGATAAGTTCAGCACGGGCTCACTTGTTACCAGACTTACCAACGACGTTACTCAGGTTCAGAACCTGATCAATATGATGTTAAGAATGCTCTTAAGAGCACCGGGTATGTTAATCGGTGCGGTTATCATGGCATTCATCAAGAATGCCCGTCTTGCAATGGTTATTCTTTTTATCATTCCTTTTTTGGTAATAATCATCGTAGTGGTGGTGAGAACCGCCTTCCCCAGATTCCAGATTTTGCAGGAGAAGATTGATAAACTTAATGCAACCGTTCGTGAAGCGGTTACCAATATTCGCGTTATCAAGTCATTTGTCCGCGGCGACCACGAACAGGACAAATTCGAGACTGCCAACGGTGACTTGAAGAATTCGTCTCTTCGCGCGTTCAGAGTCATGATTACCACCATGCCTCTTATGGGACTTGCCATGAACGTTACCACCCTTGCGGTAGTATGGTACGGCGGTAAGCAGATTCTGGTAGGCGAGATGCCCATCGGTGACCTGACCGCATTTACCACATATGTTGTACAGATACTTATGGCTCTCATGATGTCTTCTTTCATCGTGCTTCAGAGCTCACGTGCCATCGCTTCCGCGAAGCGTATCAACGAGATTATAGACTGGAAGCCCGACATCACCGACGAAGGTGCGAAATGCCCCGATGCAGTGGTTGAGAGAGGCGAAGTTGAATTTAAAGACGTTACTTTCAGATATTACAAAAACTCCGAGGACCCTGTTCTTGACAAGGTAAGCTTCAAGATTAATGCAGGCGAGACCGTGGGCATTATCGGCTCCACCGGTTCCGGCAAGACCACTCTTGTGTCCATGATTCCGAGACTTTACGATCCCGACGAAGGCTCCATTCTCGTAGACGGTATCGATGTCAAGGACTATTCTTTGTACAATCTCCGCGAAGCGGTTTCCATGGTACTGCAAAAGAATGTGCTGTTCTCGGGCTCCATCATGGAGAACTTAAAGTGGGGTGACGAAGAGGCAAGCGAGGAAGAAATTCGCAGAGTCGCAGGAATGGCTCAGGCAGACGGATTTGTCACAAGCTTCCCCGAGGGTTATGAGATGGACCTCGGTCAGGGCGGCGTTAACGTATCCGGCGGTCAGAAGCAGAGACTTTGTATTGCGAGAGCTCTTCTTAAGAAGCCCAAGATTTTAATACTTGATGACTCCACCAGCGCGGTTGACACTGCAACTGAAGCTCTTATCCGTAAGAACTTCAAGGAATACTGCCCGGAGACCACTAAGATTATTATTGCCCAGCGTATCACTTCCGTTATCGAAGCCGACAAGATTGTGGTAATCGATGACGGTAAGGTAGTGGGTCTCGGTACTCACGGAGAACTCATGAAGAGCTGTGACGCATACGCAGAAATTTACAGCTCACAGATGGACAAGGAGGTGGTTTCATAATGGATGCCAAAACATTCGAACGCCTCGACCTTAAATATAAAAAGAAAAACGAAGAATACATGAAAGCCCATGCCAACGACATGATGCGTCGCGGCCCGGGCGGCGGCAGAGGACCCGCGGGCAAGGTAGGCAAGCCCAAGAACACCAAAGAGAGCATAGGCAGACTTTTTTCCTACATCAGACACGATACTTGGAAGATAGCGATAGTGCTTGTACTGGTAGTTATAAGCTCCCTTACCAACCTTGCAGGTACTTACGTGCTTCGTCCCGTTATGAATTCACTTACCGACGGAACCGGCACCGTGGCTATACTTGCCAAGGGCATCGGCGTTATGGCAATTCTCTATGCAACGGGTATTCTTGCGCAGTATGCATATCAGAGAATTATGATAGGGGTTTCACAGGGCGCCCTTGAAAGAATCCGTAACGATTTGTTTAAGCGTGTTCAGAAGCTCCCCCTTAAATACTATGATACCAACGACACCGGCGATATCATGAGCCGTTTTACCAACGACGTTGATACAGTCGGCAACATGCTTAACAATACCGTGGTTTCCATTATTTCCGGTATTATTTCGCTGGTGGGAACTTTGTTCCTGATGTTCTACACAAACTGGATTCTGGCTCTGGTTACCATATTTATGGCTCCTGTTATGGTCAAGGCTGCAGGTGCCGTTGCCAAAAAATCCAGAAAATATTACAAACAGCAGCAGGCGGCCCTCGGTTCCCTTAACGGTTACGTGGAAGAGACCATTTCCGGTCAGAAGGTTGTCAAAGTCTTCAACCACGAAAGAGCGGCAGGCGACGAGTTTGATTATTTAAACGGCGACCTGCGTAATAAACAGCTTAAGGCTCAGTTCTTCGGCGGAATCATGGGACCCGTTATGGGTAACCTGGGACAGATGTCATACACCATCGTTTCCATAGTGGGCGGTATACTTTGCATACTGAGAGGATTCGATATCGGCGGACTTACCATTTTCGCAGGATATTCAAGACAGTTTTCACGTCCCATCAATGAGCTTTCCATGCAGGTAACCGAAATCTTCTCGGCTCTTGCAGGTGCGGAACGTGTTTTTGACGCCATGGATTCGGCTCCCGAACTTCCCGACAAAGAAGATGCGCTGGCTCCCGAAACTCTTCGCGGAGAGGTAATCCTTGACAACGTAACCTTCGGCTATGTGCCCGAGAAGACTATCTTAAAGCATGTTTCTTTCTACGCTAAACCCGGACAGAAGATAGCTTTGGTAGGTTCCACAGGCGCGGGCAAGACCACGGTTACCAACCTTATTACAAGATTTTATGATATCGACGAAGGCAGCATTACCATCGACGGTATCGATATAAGAGATTTCAAACGTGACTACTTAAGACGTAACATTGCGATGGTGCTTCAGGATACCCATCTTTTCAGCGGCACCGTTCGCGAGAATATTCGTTACGGCAGACTCGATGCCACCGACGAAGAAGTGGTTGAGGCAGCCAAACTCGCAAGCGCACATTCCTTCATCATGCGTCTCGAGAACGGATATGATACTGTCCTTGAAGGTGACGGAGCCAATTTAAGTCAGGGTCAGAGACAGCTTCTCAACATTGCCAGAGCGGCTATTTCCAAGGCACCCATACTTATCCTTGATGAAGCTACTTCCTCCGTCGACACCCGTACCGAGCGCCACATCGAGCATGGTATGGACAGACTTATGAAGACACGTACCACTATCGTTATCGCTCACAGACTTTCAACCGTCCGTAATGCCAATGCGATTATCGTACTTGAAAACGGTGAAATCATCGAGCGAGGCGACCACGACGACCTTCTTGAGAAGAAGGGCCGTTACTACGAGCTTTACACAGGTAAGAAAGAGCTTGATTAGTGTATTCACGGGGGTGAGGTTATGGCTCAATCTAAAAACGTACTTAAAGGCAGCAAGATACTTGTTAAGCCTTCCAACGACGAGAATCTCTGGGAGGAGCCCTGGAACATCTACACCAATGACGATGACAAAGAGCTGGTGGGTCAGATTTCTTTTGCCGGGGACAAAGAAAAAGGCACGGTGCCCATTTCCGTAGTCATTCCTGACATACATTTCCGTAACAGGGGCTTTGGAACCGAGGCTTTAAGGCTTATGACCGAGTGGGCTTTTTATCACAGAAATGTCTTTGAAATCAAGACCACGGCGGAACACGAGAACAGTGCTTACATCATGGCGCTTCAGAAGGCAGGCTTCGTATACAGAGGCGGCACCAGACATATTGAGAATTACTCAATTATCAAACAGAAGACCGCCTGGACAGGTATTTACCTTATCATCGGTATTGTGGCGGGCCTTATAATGGGCTTTCTTTTCAACAATGCCTGGGCCGGTCTCGGTGTGGGAATATTCATAGCCGTTATCCTGGGAAGCTCCATGGACTTTAAGGAGAGAAAATACAGAGAGTCCGTTATAGGCAAGAAGAAGTAAGTGATGTATTGACAATTCTTTTGCGGAAGTGTTATTATCATCGCAATAAAGGTGATGAGAAAGAGGAGTACGTAGTGAAAGCCCTCAGAGAGAGCGCGGTTGGTGCAAGCGCTTGGGCGGAAGGTACGGAAGGTAGCTTTTGAACCGATTCGGCGAACTTAAGTAACCGTTTCCGTGAGCTCACGTTACAGAGCAGACTCTGATAGGAGTTACAAAGGTGTATGTCGCAAGGCATGCATGAACAAAGGTGGTACCGCGTAATATACGCCCTTTGTCGATTTAGTCGGCAAAGGGCTTTT
>CAMNCH010000077.1 GCA_946534145.1 uncultured Lachnospiraceae bacterium | reverse complement strand
ACGACGGAGTATTCCACAAAGCCGGTCAGTACACCGATACTTTCCACAGAACCGCAGGACATCTTACACAGGGCCTTAAAGCATATTGTGTAATTACAGATGCCGACGGAAACAAACTCATCACAAGGACTGCTGAGGTTGTTCGCGGACAAGTAATCGTAACAGAGTGGACCGGTTACGACGTATATGGGGAAATTGGCGACAGAGCAACCTTCAAGGCAGAAGGCGAGGCATACGGACTTGCGGACGGAAACATACAGTTAAGCTCCGACAACATCGCATCCTATTGCTGGTATATTAAATACTCCGATGAACACGGCGGAGACGGAAACTTCCATAAGGCAGGCTGCAGTGAAAAGGAGTACTTGCGCTATATCAAGAACAGACTGGACGGAGCGCAGGTATTCTGCCAGATTACCGACATTTACGGTAATAAAGCAAATACCGAGGTTACTACAATTCATGTTACAAGATAACAGATAATTTATTCTCTATAAGCGGGTGGTCGCATAATCGGCCACCCGTATCTTTATGCGAAAAAGTTTTATTTGTTGAATGAATGTGGTAAAGTAAATGAAGAATCAGCAAGGAGAGTGGAAAATATCATGAAAACCAAGGTATTTATCGACGGAAGCGAAGGCACCACGGGACTTCGCATCAATGAACGTTTTGAAAAGCGCGATGACATAGAAATATTAAAAATCGACCCGGAATTAAGAAAAGACCCGGCAGAGATTAAGAGACTCATTAACGAGTCGGATATTACTTTTCTTTGCCTGCCCGACCAGGCTGCTATTGAAGCGGCTGAAATGGTGGACAATGACAGAACCGTTATCATAGATGCTTCTACGGCTCACAGAACTCTTCCGGGATGGGCATACGGATTTCCGGAACTTTCTTCAGCCCACAGAGAGGCCATTAAGAAAGGCAAAAAAATAGCTGTGCCCGGCTGTTATGCATCGGGTACGATTGCACTTTTATATCCCCTTGTACATGAAGGCGTAATGCCTGCCGACTATCCGGTATCCGTATTTGCGGCATCGGGCTACAGCGGAGGCGGCAAGAAGCTTATCGGAGCCTACGAGGAAGAGGGTCGCGACGGCAAATTCGATTCCGCCAGAATGTATGCCTGGGGTCAGACTCACAAGCACTTAAAGGAGATGAAGGCAATAAGCGGCCTTACAAAAGAACCTTTATTTTGCCCCTTTACCACCAATTACCACAGCGGTATGATAGTGCAGATTCCCGTATTTACCGAGCTTTTAAGCAAAAAAATGACTCCCGAAGAAATCAGGGATTTTTACGCCCGCTACTATGAAGGCGAGAAATTCATTAAAGTCATGCCCTTCGGCGCGGACGTCGAAGCCGGCGGAGCGCTGTTCTCAAGTGAATGCGCAGGCTGGGACGGCATGAGAATATACGTAACAGGCAATGCTGACAGAGTTGTGCTTGCCACAAGCTTTGACAACCTCGGAAAAGGCGCATCCGGCGCAGCTATCCAGTGCCTTAACATTGTGCTTGGCTGTGACGAAGCGAAGGGACTTAATCTTTAATGAGCGGTAAACTTTATGTAGTGGCAACCCCCATCGGCAATCTCTCGGACTTTTCGGAAAGGGCAATCGAAACCCTTAAGTCCGTTGATCTGATAGCCGCGGAGGACACCCGCAATACAATCAAATTACTGACCCACTTTGACATCCACACCCCCCAGACGGCCAATCACAAGTTTAACGAGCGTCAGGCTGTTGACAGACTGGTAAAAGAAATCCTGGACGGCAAGTCCATAGCGGTGGTTTCGGATGCGGGAACTCCCTGCATTAACGACCCCGGTTTTATTCTTGTGGAAGCCTGCGCGGAAGCGGGAATCGATGTTGTGGGTATCCCCGGCTGTTGTGCGGCGGCTACCGTGGTTTCGGTATCCGGCCTTCCTTCGGACAGCTTTCTTTTTATGGGCTTCTTTCCGAGAGAGAAGCGGGATGCGGAGAAATTATTTGATTACATAGGCAGCAATAAGACCGAATTATACATTTTTTACGAATCTCCCAAGCGTATAATCGATTCCATGGAATTGATTGCCAAGGCCTTTCCGGATGCGAAGATTGCTCTTTGCAACGACCTTACCAAGACCTTTGAACGTATCTACCGCGGCACTCCCGCAGAAGTATTAAGCGATTTGAAAGCCAATCCCAATGCGGAAAAGGGCGAGTATGCTTTTGCAATGTACGTGGAGGCGGTTGAGAAGGCTGAGGATGAGAATGCGCTTTCTTTGGAGGCTATGCTCACGGACGTGTGCGTAAAGAGGGGATGCACCCTCAAGGAGGCCATTGCCCTTCTCTCCACGGACAAATCGGTAAGCCCCACCGGCAAGATTCCGGCGTCCAAAAAAGAATTGTATCAGGCTTCACTTAATCTGAAAGAATTATTCTAAGCCCGCAAAACGGACGAATTAATAGAATTTTAAAAATATATGTAATTAATTTTGGAGGTTTATATGGCAGAATTGTGCATGTGTTATCCGGGAGGCCTTCACAAGGCCCTGACCCTTAGCTACGACGACGGTGTCGAGCAGGATAAAAAGCTTATTGCCATAATGGTTAAACATGGCCTTAAGGGCACCTTTAACCTTAACAGCGGTATTTACGCTCCCGAAGGAACGGTTTATCCCGAGGGCACCATTCACAGGAGAATGACGGAAGCCGAAGTTTCCGCCCTTTATATGGCAAACGGCATGGAGGTAGCCACCCACGGTTACACACATCCGTTTTTAAGCAGATTACCGGCTTACGTGACTACAAAAGAAATCGTCGAGGACAAAAGAAAACTTGAAGAGCAGTTTGGCTGTGTGGTAAGAGGACATGCATATCCCTTCGGCCGTTTTAACGACACGGTTGTTGACATTTTAAAGCAGAGCGGAATAGTATATGCAAGAACGGTTCGCTCCACTCACGGATTCGATCTTCCCGAGAACTGGCTTACCCTCGACCCTACCTGTCACCATGACGACCCTGAACTTTTCGAGCTTTGTGACAAATTTTTGAAGGCTAAGAATGACTGGGGCTATCCCATGATGTTCTATCTATGGGGTCATGCATATGAATTCGAAGACCATGACAACTGGGACAGAATCGAAGCATTTGCGGAGAAGATGGGCGGCAAAGAAGACATCTGGTACGCCACCAACATAGAGATTTACAACTATGTTCAGTACTTTAAGCAGTTACGCTTTACCACCGATGTCACGCTGGTTGAGAATCCAACGGCCACGGATTTATGGTTTACTTACAACTGTAAATCGTACATGGTCAAAGCGGGCGAAACCCTAAAAATCGGATAATACCGGCACTTTTTATTCTTTAGAATACAATGGCAAGTAAAAGGAGAAATTTATGAGAATTCTAGTTACAGGCGGAGCGGGCTACATAGGCTCCCACACAGTGGTTGAACTTCAGAATGCAGGTTACGACGTGGTTGTCATCGACAATCTCTCCAATTCCAGCGAAAAATCCCTTGAAAGAGTGGCTGAGATTACCGGCAAGAAAGTTCCTTTTTACCGCTGCGACATTTTGGACAGAGAAAAACTTTCTGATATTTTGGACAAAGAAAAAGTAGATGCCTGCATTCACTTCGCAGGTCTTAAGGCGGTTGGCGAATCCGTTCAGAAGCCTTGGGAATACTACGAGAACAACATCGCAGGTACCCTTACCCTTGTGGATGTTATGAGAAAGCACGGAGTTAAGAACATTATTTTTTCTTCTTCCTCTACAGTTTACGGCGATCCCGAAACAGTGCCTATTACCGAATCCTGCCCCAAGGGCGTTTGCACCAACCCTTACGGCTGGACCAAGTCAATGCTTGAACAGATTCTTATGGATATTCAGAAGGCCGACCCCGAATGGAATGTTATTTTGTTAAGATACTTTAACCCCATCGGAGCTCACAAGTCAGGCCGCATAGGCGAGAACCCCAACGGCATCCCCAATAACCTCATGCCCTACATCACTCAGGTTGCTGTGGGCAAGAGAGACCACCTTACCGTATTCGGCAATGACTACAACACTCCCGACGGTACAGGCGTACGCGACTACATCCATGTAGTTGACCTTGCAAAAGGACACGTTAAGGCGCTTAAGAAGATTGAGGACAAAGCAGGTCTCAAGATTTATAACCTCGGTACCGGCACAGGCTACAGCGTACTTGATATCGTTCACAACTTCGAGGAAGCAACGGGCGTTAAGATTCCTTACGAAATCGGACCCCGCCGCGCAGGCGACATTGCCATCAACTACGCTTCTCCCGACCTTGCCAGAGAAGAACTTGGCTGGGTAGCCGAGAACGGCATCAAAGAAATGTGTGCCGACTCCTGGAACTGGCAGAAAAACAATCCCAACGGATACGACGACTAATGCACAAGAAAACCCGTGGCGGAATACCGTCGCGGGTTTGTTTATTATTATTCCTTAAAAATCTTCTTCAATCACATGCAGTTCAAGATAATCAAACTCCACACTCTCAATAAAACTGTCTTTGTTAAAACGGGTCTTGGCCGTTCTTTTGAAATCAGCGATGTTGGTCTCGAGCCAGATGGGTTTCTCGAGGTCGAACTCAAGGCAAGCTTTTTCTAGGGCGTTCATAACCTTGTGAGTCCGGGAGTCGCCGGAATAGTCCTCTACGGTGGTGTCTTTAATCATGTGATTGTTGTGAAAAAGCTTTATCCAGGTTCTCAACTTGTTTCTCCTCAGATTTTCTTTTTGAATCATAGCATAGAAAATGAGTAAAAAACAATTATGCGTTAAACATTTTATGGTATAATTCATTATGGGTGTGGAGCGCGACGCGCCACACCCTAGTATTGCGCACAGGGGATTATGCCAGATGGAAGTATCTACCAAAGAAGAACGTAACAGCGAAGTGCAGACCTGGAATGAGGTGACACTCCTTTATTCTTCCGCACTTAAACAGATTAATACCAAACTTGAAATTCTCAATGATGAGTTCCAGCATGTTCATCAGTACAATCCGATAGAACATATCAAATCAAGACTTAAAACTCCCGAGAGTATTGTTAAGAAGTTAAAAAAATACGGACAGGAATCCACAATCGAGAACATGGTAGCCTATGTTAACGATATTGCGGGTGTAAGAATTATTTGTTCTTTTACCAACGACATTTACCAGATTGCCGATATGATATCCAATCAATCCGATATTAAGGTTATTGAGGTAAGGGATTATATCAAGAATCCCAAGCCCAGCGGATACATGAGTTATCATATGCTTGTGACCGTGCCGGTGTATCTTTCCGACAGAATCGTGGATACCAAAGTGGAGATTCAGATTCGTACCGTAGCTCAGGATTTCTGGGCCAGCCTTGAACACAAGATCAATTACAAATTCGAGGGTGGCGATGTTCCCAAGAACATTCAGGATGAGCTTGTGGAATGTGCATATATGGTTTCCAAACTGGACGATCATATGTTATTGTTAAATGAAGAAGTTCAGAATCTGGACAACGGACGATAATTGCAGTTTAAACCCTTGAGATCGGGAGTGTGGAGGACTATTAATGGACAGTTTTTTTGAAAAAATAACCGGAAGATTTGGCTCTAACGATGTTATTAAGGCCAATGCCGAGGCGGAAGCCAAAGAACTTGAAAAAGCAAGAGAGAAAGTTACCGACCTTGAAAAAGCGGTAAGCGACATGAGACGCTTAAGTCTTAAGGCGGTTGAGACCAATGAAGCAACCACCCAGCTTGTGGCTGCCGCTATTGAGAAGATTGAGGAAGTAAGAGCGACAGGCGGCTCCATGAGTTCTGACGATCTTTCCAAGATTACCGCAGAACTTGAAGCATTGAAGAACACCGTTGAGACTTCTTTTAAGGCTTCCGGCGAAGAGGCTCATCTGGAGAACGTGCGCGTATACAGAAACGTGCAGGCATCCGTGATTGAGGAGCTTAAACAGCAGTCTGAAGCTATAGCTATTCAGCATCTTCATATAGAGAAAAAAATCAGAGGCATCAAGCCCTGCGCCATCATCGCCCTTGTATTCAGCGGCATTTCCATGGCGGGTGTGGGCATAGCTCTTTATATTCTTATTACACATCTGGGATTTTAATTTATGGGCAAAGTAGATTTTAAACCGGGCAATATGCTGTATCCTCTTCCGGTGGTAATGGTCACCGTAGCGGACGATAACGGCAAGTCCAACATTATAACTCTCGCATGGGCGGGCACTATTAATTCCGACCCGGCCATGGTATCGATTTCGGTGAGACCATCCAGATACTCCTACGACCTTTTGATGAAAAAGAAAGAGTTCTGCATCAACCTCACTACCAAAGACCTGGCCTTCGCTACCGACTACTGCGGTGTCAAAAGCGGACGCGACACAGACAAATGGAAGGATACGGGCTTAACACCTGTTCCGTGCAGCGCCATCAAGGCGGATATGATTGCGGAAAGCCCCGTGAACATTGAATGCAAGGTCACCAAATTCGAGGAACTGGGCAGCCATACCGTTTTCTTTGGCGAAGTTGTGGCAGTTCATGCGGATGACAGATACATGGATGAAAACGGAAAATTCACCTTCGAAGATTCCGACCCTATAACATATTCTCACGGCAAGTACTATACTTTGGGCGAATATGTGGGTAAATTCGGATACTCAGTACAGAAAAAGAAACCGGACCGTTAACCGCGGCCCGGTTTTCCTTTTGTAATCGAATCTTTGCCGTAGCGGTCACGGATGGAGCGAAGGGCCGCTTCGAGTTTTTTATTCTTCTCGCTGTCTACGGTGAGGGGTGCGGTATCTTGCGAATGGGCGCCGTCGGTGTCTCTTGCATCGTGGGACAGATATCCTTCCGAGAACAGGCTTAACTGATAGGGTTCATCGGGCTTGACCAATTTGCTTGCGCGGACACCTAAAAGCCTTATGGGGTCACCGTTCCAGAGTTTGTCAAATAAAGACATTGATACGGTGTGGAGTGCGGCCGCGGTCTCAATGGGAGATTCGGTGGCGCACTGATGGGAGAAGGACTTAAAGTCCGAATATTTAATCTCGACGGTAACCTGCATAGCCAGAAATCCGGCATCGTGAAGACGTTTGGAAACAGACTCGCACAAAGAAAACAAAACATCTGAAGCGGGAGCACGTTCGGTAATGTCATGAGCCACAGTGGTGGAGTTGCCGATTCCTTTGGCCTCCTGAGGCTCGGTTACTATGCCGGAGTCATCTATGCCATTGGCAAATTCCCATAGAGTGATGCCGTGGCTCTTAAGATGAGAGGTAAGGATGGCCGGGTCGGTCTGAGCCAGCTCGCCGATGGTAAAAATCCCAAGTTTATTGAGGGTGGCGGCAGCGGATTTGCCGCAGAGAAAAAGGTCTCTTACGGGAAGAGGCCAGAGCTTTTGCTTAATTTCATAAGAATAAAGTGTATGGGTCTTATCGGGCTTGGAAAAATCGGAAGCCATTTTGGCGAGAACTTTTCTGTCGGAGATACCCACATTGACGGTAAACCCAAACTCCGTGTAGATGTGGTGGCGTATCATGGCGGCGCAGGCCTCGGGAGACTCATAAAGGTGAGCGATGGGAGTGTAGTACATGTAACATTCATCTATGCTCGCAGGCTCTACATCGTCGGTCAAAGAATAAAGATAATCCTTAAAGAGTCTGCTCATGTGAGAGTAGAGCTTGAAATTCGGTGATTCAATTAAAAGATTGGGGCATTTCTTGAGGGCTGAAGCAACGGGCTCGGCGGTTTCTATACCGAAGCGTTTGGCAGGAATGGATTTGGCCGTGACAATTCCGTGGCGGGTCGCTCTGTCACCGCCTATTATGGAAGGAACCTCACGCAAGTCCACGGTGGCTCCGTTGTTGAGTTTATCAACCGCTGTCCAGCTTAAAAAGGCTGAATTAACGTCGATGTGAAAGAAGATTTTGTCCATTACGCTCCCCGAACATATGTACTGATTTCACTATACCACAATCCGCCGCACTTTACAATAAGTCAAAAAATTGGTAAAATAACAAAAAAGATTTTTTGATTATATCGCTGATTTTTTTCGGTGTTTGTATATACAGGGTTTGGGAACATGGTTTTATTATCCAGATATCATAAAAATTGCAAAGTGGCATTTTTGCGCGTAGGGCTTATTGCAATAGCCTTAAGCGCTCTTTTTATACCTTCAATCGAGGGCATTAAAAGTGAGGGTAACAATATTTTTACCCTCTATGTCAACGACACCCTTATCGGTACCGTTGATACGGAGGAAACCGCAGATAAACTTCTCAATGAAGCCAGAAGAGCCGTTGTGGCCGATTCCGACGACATGATACTGATAGACGCGCAGACCAGGGTGGAAGGCTCGGAAGTTCTCTACGGCAAGACCGATGACGAGGCTGAAATGGTAGAAAAGATTAAAGCGGTTTACACCGCATCTTTAAGGGAGACCATGCAGCATTCTTATACCGTCAAGATTGACGATTATTCCGTTAACGTTTCCACCGCAGAAGATGTGGAGAAACTTCTTGAAGCATCCATTAACCGTTATGCGGAACCCGGTGATTTTACCGTAGATTTAATCGCCGACTCCGACAGAAAGCTTCCGGTACTTATACCCAGAATCAATAAAACCGCCGTTGAGGCAGAGACAAGCGCTTCCTATGCCGCAGATTATCTGGGCAGCGACGGTATATACTCCGAATTTGACAGGATTATCGAAGAGGCGGCTCCCGCCACGCTTCCTTCTTTTGACGATTATACTTACGGCATTACCGATGTGGCATTTGCCAATAACGTTGAGGTCGTAGAGTCTTACCTTTCTTCCAGCAAAGTAGTACCCTTAAGTGCTGCCATCGACGAGGTCACCAAGGACAAAGAACAAAAGACCATTTATGTGGTTGTGTCCGGCGATTCTCTTTCTTTGATTGCCCAGAAGACGGGTATTTCCGTGGACCAGATTATAGAGCTCAACGAAAACATCACAAGTGCCAATTCCCTGATTCGTGTGGGGGACGAAATAACCGTTACGGTTCCGGAACCCGAACTTTCCATCAGACGTGAAGAACTTGTTTATTATGAAGGTACTTATGAAGCCGAAGTTCAGTATCGGTATAATGACAACTGGTACACTACCACGGAGGTAACTCTTCAGGAGCCTTCGTCAGGGTATCATAAGGCTGTTGAGAAGGTTACATATTTAAACAGCAAGGCCATTGATTCCGAAGTTGTTATGGAAGAAATCGTGGCGGAAGCCGTTCCCAAGATTGTTGAGAAGGGCACCAAGATTCCTCCTACTTACATCAAGCCTATAAGCGGAGGTCGCCTTACCAGTACCTTCGGTGGCAGATCGGCGACTATCCGAGGTATGACCACCTATCACGGTGCGGTTGACTGGGCGACACCTATCGGTACATCCGTTGTGGCTTCCTGTGGCGGACGAGTTTCTTTCGCAGGCTGGAAGGCATCTTACGGTAACTGTATCTTTATCGAGCATCCCGACGGACGACAGACGAGATACGCTCACTTAAGTAAGGTACTCGTTTCCGCAGGTCAGAATGTTTCTCAGGGTGAGAAGATAGCCCTTTCCGGTAACACAGGTGTATCTACCGGACCTCATCTCCACTTCGAGATACGTATAGGCGGCAAGGCGGTTGACCCGCTTAAGTATATTTCCTATTAAACCGGCTTAATCTTAAGAATTTTGACAATACGAATTCTTTGTGTTATAAAAGGTTAGTTAAAAAATCCAGTCAGGATGGACACTACTTATGAGAAGATATGCAGTTAAGGGCGGTGCGCCCCTCGTGGGAGAAGTTGAAATCGGCGGTGCCAAGAACGCGGCACTCGGTATTTTGGCGGCAGCTCTTATGTCCGATGAGACGGTAGAAATTGAAAACGTTCCCGATTTGTCCGACATTGATGTCATGCTAGAAGCTTTGAGAACTCTCGGAGCCAAGGTTGACAAGGTCAATCGTCATACGGTCAGGATAAACGGCTCCACAGTTTATACCACCACACTTTTGGACGAAGCTTTAAATAAAATACGCGGTTCCTACTATTTTGTAGGCGCTTTACTAGGTAAATACGGGAATGCCGAGGTTATTTTACCCGGCGGATGCAGCATAGGCTCAAGACCTGTGGACCTTCATATGAAAGGCTTCAGAGCTCTCGGCGCCACTGCAGAAATCGATCACGCATGTATGGTATGCAACTCTGAGAAGCTTGTGGGCAGCCACATCTTTATGGACGGTGTATCCGTAGGTGCCACCATCAACATCATGCTCGCCTCCGTTATGGCGGAAGGTCAGACCTATATAGAGAACGCGGCCAAAGAACCTCACGTGGTAGACGTGGCCAACTTCTTAAACAGCATGGGCGCATCCATCAAGGGTGCAGGTACCGATGTTATCCGTATCAAGGGTGTTGAGAAACTCCACGCTACTCACTACTCCATCATTCCCGACCAGATTGAGGCAGGAACCTTCATGATGGCGGCAGCAGCCACCAAGGGTGACGTCCTTATTAAGAACGTTATTCCCAAGCACCTTGAGTCCATTACTTCCAAACTTTTGGAAATCGGCTGTGAGATAGAAGAATTTGACGATTCCATCCGTGTTGTTTCGTCCAAACCTTTCTTCCACACTCAGGTTAAGACAGCTCCTTATCCCGGATTTCCTACCGACATGCAGCCTCAGATGGCAGTTGTACTGGGACTTGCAGACGGTATCAGTGTTGTAACCGAGACCATTTTTGAGAACAGACTTAAATACATAGATGAGCTTGTTAAACTCGGCGGTGCAATGCGCGTCGAAGGTAACACAGCCATTATCGAAGGCATTCAGCGTTACAGCGGCGGTATCGTAACCGCTCCCGACTTAAGAGCCGGAGCCGCATTGGTAGTTGCGGGCTTATGTGCCGACGGTGTCACCGTTGTCAACGACATCCAGTACGTTGAGCGTGGCTACGAAGACTTCCCCGAGAAATTAAGAGCTCTCGGCGGCCAGGTTGAAGTGGTGGAAACGGACAAAGAATTACAGAATTTCAAATTAAGAGTAGGTTAAAAGAGGCCCTCCGAAGATGATTCGGAGGGCTTTTTATGTTAACAAAGTTTAAGATTGCGCTTTCAATGTTTAAGAATTCTCCCGAAAACGTTTTTTTCAGCCGGGCAATGGTATACTTTATTTATTAGGAGGGCACTTATGGTTTGCAAAAGAATGCTTATTAAACTTGTTACGGTTGCTTTGGCGGCTTTCTTTTTATGCGGATGCGGAAAGCCTTCCGAGGAGACAACAGAGAAGACGTCCTCTTCCGTAAGTACGACAGAGCAGGGCAAGAAAAAAGTTACCGTAAGGATTTCTTTGAATACGGGGTATTTTAACGCAGCAGTCAGAGCTTACAATAAGCAAAGTCCCGATTATGAGGTTGAACTGATTACACAGACCGGCCTGGATTTCAATGAAAAACTTGAGGTTCAGCTTGCCACGGGTGAGGCTGCGGACGTTATTGAGAATACGATGGTCAATCTGGATTCTTTGGCAAAAAAAGGCGCATTTCTGCCCCTGGATGACTTAATAAGCGGTCACGAAGATGAGTACTTTGAATCGGCCCTGGAAAGCGGAATGGTTGACGGAGTCCGGTACATGCTTCCCTACCAAATCAGTCTTCACACATATATTACGTCAAAAGATATAGCGGGAGACCTAGCCACATGGAACATTGATGAGTATATGGAACGAATCGAGGCTTCCGGGGTAAGTTATGCGGAGTATATCCACCCGGTACTGATAATTGACCATATTGCCATAAGTGACTTGGATTCGAAACGATACATAGATTGGGACAAGGGCGAAAGCAAACTTGACGAAGCCCCCTTTATACGTGTTTTGGAATTTGCCAAAAAATACGGAAAGGTAGGCGGCGAAAGCATGAGTAAAGCCTGGGAAGAAGGCTTGTATGAGGGAACTATTGCCGGTGACAGTTCCAACGTGTCGGATGCGTTCACCTTTATGAATAAATATGATGCTTACTTTAAGAATAATGCTTCATATATTGGTTATCCCGGGGAAAAAAGAAGCAGCGGATTTTTATCACCTACCGGCTTTATGATAAATTCAAAGGCCAAAAACGTTGACGGCGCAAAGGATTTTCTGCAATGGATAATTTCCAAAGAAGGCGAGCAGACATATCTGGAGGCAAGTTATAAGATGGGAGGCGAAATCCGGCGCATGTATTGTATCCTGCCTACGCGAAGGGATGTCTTTTTGCAGGAATTTGAGGATTATCAAAGCGAAATACCGGGAGCCGTTCATTACTATTCCCCTTATAAAATGTTTGAATATGACGTTGCCCCTCTCACCGAGGAACAGGCTGAAACTT
>CAMNCH010000076.1 GCA_946534145.1 uncultured Lachnospiraceae bacterium | reverse complement strand
GCATGAAGCACATAGCAATCATATCACCGGCCATATTGCCTGTTCCCGCCGTCAAAGGCGGAGCGGTGGAGTCTTTGCTTACGTTTCTTGCAGAGGAGAATGAAAAGGTCGAAGGGGTTAAGTTCGACCTTTTTTCTATATATGACAGTGAAATCGGCTCTCCTCAATACCGCAATACGACGGTTTATCAGGTAAAGAAGAGTGCATTAACGGGCGTGGCAGACAGGATAGCGGACAAGATTTACAGGACACTTCCGGGCGAGGTCAGCGCCAAACGCTTTTTTGATAGAGCCGTAATCGCAAAGTTCAAGGAAGTTTTAACTGTATGCAAATACCGATATGATGGAATTATAGTGGAAAATCAGATGTCACTGGCGGTGAAGCTGATTGAGTCGGGAATCACCAAAGACAGCCCGGTTTTCTTTCACATGCACAATGATGTGGATATATACCGCTCTCCGAAGTACTGCCGCAAACTGGCGGGATACGGGGTCAGATTTATCTGCGTAAGTGAATACATAAAAAGAAGAGTTCTTCAGTGCGCGCCGAAAGCTGATGCAACGGTTCTGTACAATGGGACAGATACGGATGTGTTTGACTACAACCTAGTAGGCAAGAGGGATGAAGTCAGACGTGAGCTGGGTATTGAGGCCGAAGAAACGGTTTTTCTGTACTCCGGAAGAATCATCCGACAGAAGGGTGTTTCTGAAATAATTGACGGATACAGACTTTTTATGGATAATAGTGAGAAATGCAACTGCAGGCTTCTGATTGTGGGACTGAGCGATATTCCTACAAAATACGAGAAGCATATAGTTGAGAAATGCAATAATGTTGGACACAATATTATTTGCCATAAAAGAGTTGATGCCAAAAGAATGGCAGAGATAGTGGCCTGCGCCGATGTGGTTACTATTCCGACAATGGATGAGGAACCTTTTGGAATGGTGGCTATTGAAGCAATGGCAATGGGGAAGCCGATTATTGCCACCCGTTCCGGAGCTCTTACGGAGCTTCTGACCGAAGACAATGCAGTTTTGGTGTCAAAAAGCGACAATCTTATCCGGGATTTTGCGGAAGGTTTTCGCATTCTTATGAATGATAGCTTAAGGGAAAAAATGGGGAGTTACTCTAAGAATTTTTTCGGAAAAAAGGGAGAATGGCACAAGGATTCGTTTTACAAGAATTTTTGTTTGCTGTTAGGTGTTGCTCATGAGCGTGAGACGGTTTGAGAAAACTATTTCTGTTATTATACCCATCTATAACATTAAGGACTATATAGACCGGTGCCTTAATTCTGTTATCAATCAATCCTATACCAATTTGGAAATAATAGCTGTTGATGACGGCTCTACCGATGAATCGGGCGAGATTACCGAAGAGTTTGCCCGCAAGGACAGTCGCATCAAGGTTATTCACAGAGAAAACGGAGGACTTTCCGAAGCAAGAAACGCCGGCATCAATGTTGCTACGGGTGAATATATTTTTTTCGTAGACGGTGATGACTGGATAGACAGGCATACCCTGGAGACGCTGGCGAGAATTGCAGCGGTGCACGATGCAGACGTTGTGGCATGCGGTATCAGGAAGGTCTGGGAAGACGGAACCGAAGAAGTCTGGACATCGGAGGCCCCAGGAATCTGGGACGGCAAAGAAAGCATTGTTCAGATGATGAGATATGTCAATGTCTGTTCGGTAGCCTGGAACAAGCTCTATCGTGCGGATTTGTGGAAGGGTCTTTCTTTTCCCGATGGATGCCTTCACGAAGACGAATTTACAACATACAAAGTACTTTATAAGTGCAAGAAAGTGGTTTATCTTCCGGATGCCTTCTATAACTATTTTCAGCGTGACACGGGCATAATGGGCGAGGATGTGGCAATGCGCGGAGACGACCAGCTGGGTGCACTTCGCGAGCGTATGAGCTTTTTCAAAGACAGGGGCGAAAAGAAACTGTATGACACTTCGTTGCTTCAGTATCTTGAGTACCTTAAGTACCTGTACAGAGAGACCAACGATGAGTACAAGAGAAAGACCTGGTCCAACGAATACAACTCAATGGTATCCTTTGGCACCAACTTTTCACGGATACCCATTAAAAAGCGCCTTGCTTTGATTATTTGGAAATATTTCAAATACGGACAAAGACCGGACAGGAAATAAACTTTACAGGAAGTCTAAGAAATATTCTTTTTCTAATTTGAAAGGAACGATTGACTATGAAAAAAGTCCTTATCGTTAACGATCTCATAAAGGGTGGCGGAGTTGAAAAACTTTTGCAGGATTTTGCAAAAAGATGGCATGACAAATATGACGTTACGGTTATGTCCAGATTTAAAGAAGGGGACTTTTACGAGTATTTCCCCAAGGATGTCAAATACATCTATAAGACTGTCTACAGAAGATACAACAGCAAGTTAAGCCCCGCTTACGTTAAATGCATGATTAAAAAAGTAATCTGCAAGCTTCGCTATATGCGTCTTAAAAAGCACAATGATTTCGATGTGATAATTGCTTTAAAAGACGGCGAAGTTACCAAAGCAATGGCTGACTTTAAGTGCGACAAAAAATATTCCTGGTATCATACGGATTACAGCAATTATTATTACTCACAGTACCTTTACGGTTCTGCGGAGAACGAATTCAATGTTTTAAAACAGTATACATACGTAGTGTGCGTTGCCGAGGACATTAAGAAATCTCTGATTAAAGTACTGGGCGACACCGGCAATTACGTAGTTAAATACAACCCCCTGAATGTGGGCAAGATAGTATACGATGGCAACGAGCCTGTTCTGGATATTGCCAAAGAACCGGGGAAGCCCTTATTTGTGACGGTCGGACGTATCAATTACCAGAAAGGATACGACCTTTTACTCGAAGCGGCTCACATGCTTGAAAAGGACGGCTACGATTTTGAGGTTGTGGTAATAGGCGGTCGTGAAGACTGGGGCGAAGAATATGACCGTGTCATGAGGGCACAGGCCAGACTCGGTGTTAAGAGCGTCAGATTTATGGGTGTTCGCAGCAATCCTCACAAATATATGAAGATGGCGGACTGGTTTCTTTCGACCTCAATATTCGAGGGTTATTCCCTTGTGAGCCAGGAGGCGGCGCTTCTTGATACTCCCATGCTTCTTACCGAGTGCTCCGGCGTTAAGGAACTTCTCGGTGAAAGCGAGTACGGTATCGTAATGGAGCCTTCGGTTAAGGGTATTTACGAAGGCATGAAGAAGGTTTTGGACAATCCCGAACTCCATGCTCATTACAAAGAAAAGATTATCGAGAGAAAGAAGATTATCGACGAAGATTTAAGATACAAAGAAATAGAGGACCTTGTATTTAAGGACTGATCGGAAACGGAGACCTTTCATGGAAAAAACATGGCGCACAACCATAGGCAGCAAGCCTAAATTGTGGAATGTGGATTTTAAAGAAATATGGCAGTACAAGAGTCTTGTGTGGATGCTTTTTAAGAGAAACTACTCACTTGAGTACAAACAGACCATACTGGGACCTTTCTGGATGATTTTCAACGTTGTTTTCAATACCGGTGTATTTACTCTGGTATTCGGATACGTGGGCAAAATGGCTTCGGACGGGGTTCCGTATTTCCTGTTCTGCCTTTCGGGAACCGTGGTATGGAATCTTTTTTCCTCATGTTTTTACGGAAACACCAGGGTTCTTATGGAGAATTCATATCTCTTTGGAAAAGTTTATTTCCCCAGACTTATAGTGCCGCTTTCCAATTTGCTGTTTTGCATTGTGCGAGGTTTGCTCCAGTTTATGGTATGTGCGGCAGCCTGGGTTTACTTTTTTATCCGAGGCGAAATTGTTTTCACTGGCTTAAAGCTGCTTGGTATTATTCCGATTTTCCTTCTTTCGGCAATTATGGGAACCGCTATCGGACTTATTCTTTCGGCACTGACGGTTAAGTACAGAGATTTTAACCATCTTACGAGTGTGGCCATGTCAGCGCTTATGTACATTTCACCCATGCTGTATCCCACATCGCAGCTGCCTTCGATTCTTAAAAATGTAGTGTATTTAAATCCTATGTCTTCTTTTATCGAGGACTTTCGATATTGCCTGACAGGAACCGGTGGAATTTATATCCCCGGTACCATATACGGAGTTGTCTTTACCATTGTGGTGACGATACTGGGACTGATAATGTACGGTCGTGCGGAGAAGAGTTTCATAGATATAGTTTAGGAGAAAAACGTGCTGTTTAGTCTGATAGTTTATTCATACAATACAGAAAAATCCTTAAGAAGGTGTCTGGATTCAATAGCGTCTCAGGACTTTGACGAGTTTGAGCTTATTATTGTTGAAGACGGTTCGACCGACGGTTCGGCTGCGGTTTGCGACGAATATGCAGAAAGAATGAACAAAGTCGGAAGAAAGGCCAAAGTGCAGGTGATTCGTCAAAAGCACAATGGCCTTGCGGCGGCAAGAAACAGCGGAGCAGAAGCGGCAACCGGCGATTGGTTATGGTTTATAAACGGAAGTGACTATATTGTTCCCGGAGCGCTTGGCACTCTTAAGGAGAGAATGAGCTTTGCGGAAGGTGAACTGTACGGTTTCCAGTTTTTAAAAGAAAAGGGGCCCTCAGAGGAGCCGGAACGTGTTATTTTCAGGGACAATCAGGAGACCGTCACCATCAAGAACGAGGGAGACCTTCGCTGGAACTATACTGACAGAATATTTAATTACAGAGACGGCTGGGAAGCTCCGTGCAGATTGTTCAACAGGGATATAGTGGCCCAAAACGGTTTGCGCTTTTTGGATTCCGGGGACGTATATTCGGAGGACATTTGTTTTCTTGCGGAATATATGATGTATGTAAATAAGGCGACATTGTTTGTCAATTTCCTCTATGTATTCGGAAAGGCGGAGGGGGCACAGCCGGCTGTTGATCCTGAGACTATACTTCCGGGATTGTTTAATCTGCTTGAAAATCTTTATAACAGAGCGGTTAAAGCCGGCAAGAAACAGATTAAGAAAGAGTTCGGTATGGTTTGCGGTTCCGTACTTAACAATCCTATTCGGGACGAATTGTCAGGTCTTTCCGAGGATGCAATTGCAGCTGAGATTAATGAGGCTGTTAAGAAGACCGGAATCGGGAGGCACATTAAGAAGGCAAAGAAAGAATTGATTTTGGCTGCGAAAGCGGGCGGAACGAGGTAAGTATACATGGAAGATGTTATTTTAAAAGTCTCGAATGTCGGGAAAGACTACATTCTCGGCACCGTTACCGGCGAAACGCTTAAAGATGCGGTAAGACGGCGAAAAGGCGAGGCTGACAAACTTCATAATGAAAAGTTTACCGCCCTTGACGGAGTTTCTTTTGAAGTGAAAAAGGGAGAGACGCTGGGAATCATCGGTTCCAACGGAGCCGGCAAATCCACTTTGCTTAAGCTTATTTCAAGGATAACAAGTCCCACAAGGGGTAACATATATATAGACGGTAAGGTAGCGAGTCTTCTGGAGGTGGGAACAGGCTTCCATCCCGAACTTACGGGCAAAGAAAACATCTATCTTAACGGAGCCATTCTCGGAATGAGCAGAAAAGAGATTGACTCCAAACTTCAGTCTATCATTGATTTTTCCGAGTGTGAGAAATTTATTGATACTCCCGTTAAAAGATATTCCTCGGGAATGTACGTTAAACTGGCATTCTCGGTATCGGCTCATCTTGATGCCGACATACTGATTATGGACGAAGTTCTGGCGGTGGGGGATGTTAAATTCCAGCACAAGTGTCTTGATAAAATGAGAGAGATAGTTGCCCGGGAAAAAAGAACCATTCTCTATGTCAGTCACAATATGGAGTCGGTCAGAAGACTGTGCAGTCGTTGCATAATACTTGACCATGGCAAAATAGTCTATGACGGGGACACCGATGAAGCATGTAAACGCTATTTTGGCAATGAAACCGTCAAGACGGACTCATATGCGGATTACACGGAATATGTGCGTCCGGGATGGCTCGGAAGGGATGATGTTCGTCTGACTCGCGCCGAATATCCCGACAGGGTTGTGGAAGTTACGGATTATAAACCGCTAAAACTCAAGTTTGACTGGCGGGTATACAAACCTGTGGAAAAAGTAGGCATAAGAGTCGAAATCTCCGACAGTGAAGAGCATGTATTTGCTTCGGCGGTCTTTTACAATCTTATAGAAGGCAATCCCGGTACAACGGGAGAAAGCGTAATCAATGTCGATCTGACGCATGTCGAAAACGGACAGTACAAAACCGTATACACCGTTTTTTGCCCGGACCAATTTGGCGAGAGCTCAAATATCGACTGGGTTAAAGGACTGGACATTGTGATTGACAGAGAAAAAACGGATCCTGACAAATTAAACTGGAACAGTTCGTCATGGGGCAATGTTTCTTTGTAATCTGAGGGCTTTATGAATAAATGGATTAAAATATGCCTGGCTGAGATTATTTTACTGGTTGCTGTGCTTCTTTGCTTCAAACCCGTTCTCGGCCGATTCAATATTTACGATGAAAAAAGTTCACAAGACCATAATGTAATTCATGTCAGAATGCTGGATGAGCCCGATAGGCGCTCATACGGCAATGAAATGCGTATCCTGTATGTGAAGGTTAACGGAAGGGACCTGAATCTTTCCGACTACGATACGGAGGACTGGGTCTGGCACGGTGAATGGGGCTATACTCTGTTTACTTCCGGCAATCACGATTTTTACATTGATATAGACGAAAAAATCAATTCTCTGGATTTTTGCTATATCAGGCAGGAAGGAAGCGGAAAGTGCGAAATCTATTTAAATGACCGGCTTTTAAAAAAGCAGGACATGTTCAGTTCGAAATGGAAAAACGGTAATCTCTTTGTCAGCTTCTTAAACGAAGGCGCCATGATTTTCAGAGGCATTGAGATATGGATATTGTTATCAGGTGTATTATTTGCTCTTTATCGGTCGATTGTTTTGTGGAAAAAACCGCAGGAAGGAGCTGAAATCCGTATAGGATTGGGAACCTTCAATATCGCCAAAGGACTGGGTATAGTTCTGGTTGTGCTGATTCACGCAGGATTGTGTGTTCTTACGGATGCCGACCTCTTATCGGGAAGCCTTATTGTGGGTGTCCTGTTTGTCTTTTTCACTTACGGATTGATGCCCGCTTTCTTTATCCTGGGGGGCTTTGGAAGAAAATCAAAAATAACGGCGGCAGGTATCTTAAACAATCTGAAGGAAATGCTGGTTCCGTATGTCGTGATTGCGGCAATTATTATGATTTGCAATACTGTTAAGGCATATCTGGCTGCGGATTACAGCTTTACGGACTTAAGGAAAGACGGCATATCCCTGGCGGTGATGCTGATACATGATAAAGACATTAAAGGCGAGTTTTACAGAACCATAGGACCGTTGTGGTTTACCACTTCCTTTGCTATAGGCAGCATTCTGGTATCGTTCATCCTTAAGGCCAAGGGATTTCTTAAATACGTTGTCCCGATTGCGGTTACGGCTGCCACCTGGTTCTTAATGTCAAAAGACTTTGCATATTTTTGCATTACGACGGGATTGATGGCTGCTTTGTACATGTATGTGGGCAGCTGGATTTACAAAGAGAAATTCTTTGGCGACAATAAGTTTGTCAGGGCCGCAGTTCCGGTGCTGATACCCATTGTGATTTTGGCAGCTCTTGCCAACGGTACTTCTTTTGCGGTATCCGGCAATAACATGGGTAACAGTTTTGTTCTCGGACTGATAGTCAGCATTGTTGCCGCATATATTTATATCAGGGTTGGCATAGGGCTTAATGATACGTTTTTGAGCAAGGTTAAGATATTCGGCAAAATAGGCTGGTATTCGTATCATATATTCTTTGCGCATGCTCTTGAGTATATGATTATTCCGTGGAATAAGTTGGCAGAGGTACTTCCTGATATTACGGCGCTTAAAATAATAATCATATTCGTACTCAGGTGCGGAGTGATTGCTGCTTTTACCGCAATATTTGTGGCTTTATCAAGGTGGAAGATTCGCAGAAAAGTAAATGCGCGAGGATAAAAGAAAGGTTTTGACATGGAAAAGGATTTTGAAAGTAAAGTACAGACAATAGCAAAGATAATTGAAGACGTTACGGGAACATCAGCCGACAAAATAAAGGCAGAGAGTGCTTTCCTCGATGATTTGGACCTTTCCTCTCTCGAGGTTTTGTCCGTTGTGGCTGAAATTGAAAAAGAATATTCCGTAAAAATATCCGAGCAGGAACTGCTTTCAATCAGAACGGTTAAGGAATTGGCCGAAGCAATTCGCTGAAAAGTGAGTGGGAACATGGAGGAAATGGGTAATGGAGAGCATTAAGGAGCTGATGCAAAATATACGCAAGCGCCCGGATGACAATGTCCTGTTAAGATATGCGGACGATGAGGGAGTTCACTGCGTAACCAAAAAAGAATTCGTATCGGACATTGAGCGATATATGAGCTGCTTTTGCAAACACTTCGGTGATGAGGTTGAAGGACGCCATATAGCTATAGTTGCACCGGCTTGTTATGAATATGTACTTGCGCTTTTTGCCGGGGAACTGCTGGGCGCAGTGCTTATTCTTATTAATCCGCTGGAAGAAAAAAGTAGAATTCAGGCTATGATTGAGAATGCGGATACCGATCTGGCACTGTTTGGCAGAGATGGAATAGCAGAGATTGCGTCTGAAGGTAATGACGATAAGACTGATTTTGACAGTAATATAAAAGACCTGCCTGACAGTTTTTCTTTCCTGGTTTATACCTCGGGAACCGAGGGCGCCATGAAGGGAGCCATGCTTTCACAGAGAGGTATTCTTTCTGCGGCGGGAGATGTTACCGGAGTGTTCGGGAAAATTGCTTCCATACGCTCGGACATTTCTTTTGGCTCATGCTATCTGATGCTTCCGCTGTACCATGTGTTTGGCTTGTCCATTCTTTTTACGGCCCTGGCCGGGGGTGTGGTTGTGGATCTTTGCGTGGACTTCAGACAGTTCTACAGAGATTTACAGTTGATGAACAGCGAAATAGTGGCCTGTCCGCCAATGGCTATAAAAATGTTTGTTTCGGATTTAAGGAGAGCCAGGAAAGAAAAATGGGGAACCGGTCTTAAATTTGTGTTTTCGGGAGCCGCAGCTCTTCCTGCCGAGGCTCAGAGGACGATTGCGGAAAACGGCTATTTTGTGGCCTTCGGCTATGGCATGACGGAACTTGCGGGACCTTCGGCAATCAATGTTTATATGCAGAAATTTGAATCTGTCGGCAAGGCCGCTCCCAGAACGGAAATTGAGATAAGGGACAAAGAAATATATATAAAAAATGATTCCGTAATGCTGGGATATTATAAAAACCCGGAGAAAACTGCGGAAGTGCTGAAAGACGGATGGATAGCTACCGGCGATCTCGGATATGTTGATGAAGAAGGTTTTCTTTTCCTGACGGGCAGAAAGAAGAACCTCATAATTCTGTCTTCGGGAGAGAACGTTAGCCCCGAAGAACTGGAGGACATGCTTTATTCAAACGAAAAAATCAGGGAATGTAAGGTATACGCAAGGGACGAAAAGATAGCGGTCGATATATATGCCCCCGGAGCAACGGAAGAAGAAATCAGAGGATTTGTGGGCGAAATTAATTCGGAAATGCCCATGTTTAAAGCTATCACGATTATAGAACTGAAAGACTCGGAGCTTCCCAAAACTTCTACAGGAAAAATAAAGAGATAAATATAATCGATTCTGTCTGTAAGGCAGGCAGGAAAGTTTAAGAGCCTAAAATGAAGAAAGTCATAAAAAGAATTATCATTGCGGCAGCAGCACTGGTGATTGTAATTGCTGCGCTTGCCACCACAGCCTATTGGCTGTACACAACAAATTACGGAACTTTATCCATTCCATCATGGATGAGGCCCACTCATGAGTCCAAACCGGACGTTAAAGATTACCACTCATATCTCAGCTTTGAGGAACCTGAAAACAGTCTGCTTCCGAGAATAGACATATCGATGGATGAGGACTATTTGCTGAGCAGGACAGAGTATACCAACTGTTTTGTCCAAATCAGCAATGCGGATGAGTATAATCTGGAAAGTGAAAAAGCCCGGATCAGAATTCGAGGGAATTCCACTCAGTTTGCGGACAAAAAGCCTTATAAAATTTGTTTTTTTGAAGAAACATCCCTTTTCGGCGGCGGCAAAGAAAGAAACTGGGTGCTTCTGGCCAATGTCAATGACACCACCGGAATTCACAATTATGTATCAATGGAGCTGGCACGCTATTTAATGGCCGATGGCACTTTTGTTCCTATGGTTCAATTTGTCAATCTTTATATAAACGGTGAATACCAGGGTGTATACAATCTGTGCGACCAGGTAGAGCCAGGAGACAAGAGGGTGCCTATCAGCAAAGAGATACAGGCAACACCGGAAGAAACGGACTATTTGATTGTTAACGATAAATACGCCTATTATGACGATAATGTCGAAAATAAAGGGTGGTCATGGTTCTGGCTGGATAAGGCGATAGCCGCCATAGAGGTTAAAAGTCCCGATACGGACGACATTTACTATTCCGAAGAATACACGGATTACATAAAGAAACGTTTGGAAGAGATATACGACATTATTTTGTCGAAAGATTGGGAAGCTATTTGTGAGGCCGTGGATGTCGACTCGGTCATAAACGGATTTTTGGTTTCCATCATTGCCGATAATGCCGACATAGCTTTCAAGAGTGTATATTTTTACCTTCCTGCGGAAGGCAGGTTAACTTACGGACCGGTATGGGACATGGATTTAACCTTCGGTGCGGGTACGAGTAAAGGATATAGAGACGTATTCAGAGAAAAGTCGGACCATAACGTGTTCTGGAAGCAATTAATGAGGGTGGATGAGTTCAGAGACAGATTTGTAAGACGCTACCAAGAAGTATACCCGGAACTCGAAGGTGTTTTGAATAGCATAATCGATGAGGCCGTGGACCGAGGGGGAAAGGATCTTGCGGTTGAATTCGCAAACAGATTTGACTGGGGCCGGTACGGTGTGCAGGAATACAAAGATGTTCAGTCCTACGAAGAATCCATATCCCACATGAGAAAATGGGTTCACGAAAGATTGGATTATCTGTATGCTTTGTATTGCGAGTAAACGCTCGGGGCCTGTTCTTTGACAGCCCGGTTACCCTATGCAAATCAAAAATAAAAATATATATTCCATATTTAATTGTTTTGTTGTAAAATCGAAATTGGGTATTTGTGCCCAATGAGGTTTAGGGTGGAATGTTGTTGTGGAAAAGAAAATAAGGGATTATCTCAATCTTATTGATGAGTCATTGCACGGAAATCCTAAGGATGAACCGTATGACTACAGCAATACCGACTGGGAAGAAGCGATTAAGCTGGCTGCCGGAACCGGTATGCTGGGCATCATCTTTAAAAGACTTAAAACATTATCTGCTGAATATGACACACTCAAGCGTCCCCTGTCGGGAATTGAAATGAGTGTTTTTTCCATGGGAATAGCAGAGGCCAAGAAGAAGAATATATTAAAGGACATCCTTAAGACAGCGCGGGAGGAGAATGTGCCTGTACTGTTGTTTAAAGGAATTGTCCTTTCTTCTTTGTACCCTGAGCCTTCCATGCGTTTTTCGTCTGATACTGATATGTATATAGACGAAAGCGAAAGACAGCGCATGGTTGATATACTTGTGCGTATGGGATACGAATTTGATTCGGAAGATTCCAATGAAAACGTAGTAAAATACAGACTTCCCAAGCGCCATTACATTGAGCTTCACAGCAAGCTTTGGTCCTTTGTAAAGGGCACCAAGATAGATATGCTTGAACGTATGAAGCTTACAGAAAAAAGAGTTCACGGCACCTTCGACGGAGTTGAGTGCGATACCATAGACTATGCGGAACAGCTTATTTTCCTTATGTTCCACCTTTATAAGCATTTAATGTTTGAACATGCCACCATCAGGTTTGTTACAGACATTATGTTGTTCTTCCATGCGCATTATCAGGAAATGAATCTGCCCCTTTTAAGGGACAGAATGGCATTCCTTGAATACTGGGATTTCTTTTCGACTTTGTACGAGATTTCAGTAAGGTACCTGGGCTTTGAGAGATTGCCTGAAATGGAAGCGTTGGACCCCGCCCCTTATGATGATCTTGCAGCTGAGGCCGCCATAAATGAGTTCATGCTTCTTAACAGGGATGATTTTGATGAGCAGAATCTTTTTCAGCTTACTTACAACATGATGCCTTATCTTACGGGCGACAATTCCGAAAAAGACAAGCTCAGCAAAAGAGAGAAGAGAGTTAAATACCTGTTTCCCGGAGTAAAGGACTTTCCGGAAGAATACGGATATGT
>CAMNCH010000075.1 GCA_946534145.1 uncultured Lachnospiraceae bacterium | reverse complement strand
CATAGGGTATGGTTGCTTATCTTTCTTTTTCGGTGGGCATTCCAATCCTATTGAATGCTTTTTGCATAGGGACGGAGTTTTTAGTCTTCTTTTTCTCATGTTGGTCCGACCTTAGCAAAAGAAAGCCTTTGAAGGTCGGGATTATTTTTTCTTTTGCTCCAACCTTATTGCGCTTTTATTTCATAGGGTTGGAGCCTCTAGACTTTGTCGGTGCTTTTTGCCCCCACCTTTTTGCAAAAGTGCTCCATAGGATTGGAAAATGGTGCGCCCGGTGCTGTTCTTTATCATTTTATTCCCATAAATCTTAATCAAATGTTCAAACATGCTCCAAATCTTGGTGATATCATAAGGTCAGATGTCGGAGGTATCCATGAATAAAAAAAGAGGGGATTTATTCATTTTGGCCATAAATGTCATAGGGGTTCTTTATCTGATAGCATGCGCGATTTCCTATCTGACCCGCGACACAAGGGTTATTCACCCGGATTCCATGTTGCCTGCAGAAAGGTGGGACGAAGCCGGACTTTGGATGACTAGCGGCCTGATTCCGTTAATCATCGTGAATCTCCTGGCATTTCGGCGTGTGGGAAAGGAAAAAATAAAGAAGCCCGCGAGACTTCTGTTTCTTTTGCCCTCGGTTTTTTGCCTGGTTCTGGTGGCGCACTATTTTACCACGGGAGCTTTATCGCGGGCAGAAAGCACTCGCAAGCCCCTGGTTAACGTGGCCATAAAGTACAAGGACGACTCCGAAGTGCAGTACAGACAGATATACAGTAACGGCAGCATGAGGGTTCTTGAGGAGCCCATTAAAACAGGGGATACTTATTACATTGCAGACTATCATAACTTTTCATCCGCGATTCAGAAAAACAAGGTGGTAAATACCGTCATCAGTACGGTTCTTGCGACAAACGCAGGCACAAATGTTAAGTCAGAAGAATATGTTACGAATCTGCTTCAGGTCATAGCGGACACCGTCAATCACAACATTATCGAAGCCAGACTGTTTAAGGGAAAAAGCGGCTGTTATGTGGCGGTGCAGACAAACGTCAACTGGCAAAGCCCCTGCGATTTTTACCGCTACAATGAAAAAGAAGGCACTCTCACTCACATATGCACCTGGCAGAACGCAGATGTGCTGGGAGTAGCCGAACCCGTCAAATAACCGCCTTTCCGATTGACTTTTTCCCCCTCAAATCCCATAATTGATTTAAGAGAGGGGCTTAGCCCCGGAAAAGGAGAGAAATCATGGATTTAACGAATATTCTTGGTCTTTTGTCAGGCAACGAAGTATCCAAAGTCAGCAAAGAAACCGGCGCATCCACCAAGGATGTAACAAGCGTTCTCACAACCGCTCTTCCCCTTCTTGCAGGCGGTTCCGACAAGAAAAAAGCAGGCGAAGCGGCAGCCAAAAAAACCGGTCTTTCCCTTGAAACCGTAATGCCCATCATCACAGCGATACTTCCCTTAGTTTCTAACCTTATCAATACAGATACGAGTTCTTCAACCGGTAACGGCAAGAAGAAAAAGAAACCCGCAGCTCAGTCCCAGTCTTCAGGCGCTTTGGGCCTCTTAGGCGGATTGCTCGGCGGTGGCGGCAACGATAACAGCAGCAGTTCCGGTGGCGGACTGTTAAGCGGTCTTGCAAGCCTTGTCAACACCTCAGTAGCACCCGAGGAAGAAGAAAAGCCCAAGAAACCCGCAGCCAAAAAGAAGACTTCTTCAACAACCGCCAAGAAGAAAACTTCCTCAACCTCCGCAGCCAAGAAGAAAACCTCTTCCACAGCCAAGAAAACTGCCTCAAAGAAATAATTACAATGCAAATGCAAAAGCATCCCGAGCCCCGGCCCGAGATGCTTTTATTATGGTGTCATGGGAATAATTCCCTCCCCACGAATCTTATGAAAAAGAAATCTTCAAATACCCCTCATCAAACTTGGCTCCCGCCACGTTCTTATCCTTAAACTCTGCGGGAACGGGGAAGCGGCGTCTTTCATTCTTGACACCTACAGTAATTTCGGAGCCGTCCTGGTTGAGTTCTAACTGTTCTTTTTCCGCAAAAGGCAGGTAAATGGTGAGGGTTCCGCTTTCTTTGTCCACGGAATACATTTCCTTCTTGAAGAGAACCGCTTCGGGGTTTAATTTCCCGAACATGGTCTCGCCGATTTTGCGAAGGTCTTCTGCGGTGCGAAGTTCTTTGTCCTGAAGCTCCACGTAGATTTTGGGAACCTCGCCGAAGCATTCACGAATCTCCGTCAGGCCTTCTTCCTGGCGCTTAATCCATTTGCCAAAATACCCTTCCATGGCTTTCACGGGGTATACGTGGTTGACGATGATTGCGTCCACGTTGTAGTGGTAGAGATAGAGGCAGGTAAAATTGCGCTTGGCCTCGCTAATTACTATTTTCTCGGGCGTCGTCACCACGCGAAGGCTCACCACATTGGTATCAAGCATCAAATTTTGCAGGCGGCGCATTTTGTCCATCAGGTATTCAACGTCGTCAAAAACGCTCTCCCCGGGCATGGGAATCTTGGTAATGCCCTCAACCGCGGGACCCACCACCTTCACTCCCAGTTTCTTCATGGGAAGTACTTTCTCAATAAGTGTTGAGAAGCGTTCCGGATACTTGAGCAAAGAAAGAGTTTCGCCGGTAGGCGCGCAGTCCACGACAATCACGTCATACTCACCGCTCTCGGCCATATCAAGAATCTTAAACATGGAAAAAAGCTCATCCAGTCCCGGAAAAACAAGAAGCTCTTCAGCCTCGATTCCGCTTCCTCCCTTGGCGGTAAGCAATCTTTTAAAGTAGTCCTTAATGTTGCCCCAGCTTTTTTCGCCCTCAAAAACCGTATCGATTTCAAGAGCATCAAGATTGTCCGTAATGCAGGTGGGTTCTTTGCCCACTTTGCAGTCAAAAGCATCTCCGAGGCTGTGGGCCTGATCGGTACTCATAATTAAAGTTCTGCGTCCGGACTCGGATATCTTAAGGGCAGATGCCGCCGCCATGGTGGTCTTGCCCACGCCTCCTTTGCCGGTATATATAATCACTCGCATGTGTTTTCTCCTTAGTTTATTTCTACTTTCTTAACACCCTCGCTGTCGCTCTCTGCAGGCTCATCCGTGTCCTTAAACTCGCTTATCCACTTAACCGCCGCTTCGCTCACCATGGCTTTTAACTCGCGCTCGATTACCTCAAGGTGAGCGTTTGTCTCCTTGGGAAAGAGTTCCTTTATGGCCATTTTCTGGTACTTGCCTGCGTTTTTTAATCTTTTAATCAATTCTTTGTTCATGCTCTCACTCCTTTGTAAAAAGAATGTTCAAATATCCGTCCGTATAATCCGCCTTCTTTATGCTCATGTTAAGGAGCGTGTTGGGAAGGGGAATGTTTCTTTTGAAATTGCCTGCCTTAATCACCACGTCTGTGGCCGCCTGGTAAAGGTTCAGGTCCGCCTTGTCCGCGCAGGGCATGAAGACCTTCAGGAGATAATCACCGCCGACCTTTGCAAAGGACTCCCGTCCTGTTACCGCCTTGGATTCAAAGACCGTATCGTCCTTCAGTACATCCTCCGCCAGTCTCTTTATGTTGGCGATGCCCTTAAGTTCCTCGTCGTACCAGGGGATCTCGTAGATGGGCAGCCCCGCGAAGGTTTCTTTGAGGACGGTCCTGTATTCTTTCTGCAGCTCAATCCACTTGTCAAAGAAATCGTTACCGATATCCTCCGGCAGGATTCTGTTAATGTAGATACCGTCAACGTTAAAGTTGTAAAGGTTCATGTACATGTAGTTTCGCTTGGTTTCTTCCACCACCATTTTTTCGGGAACGCTTACGATTCTCACGCTTGTAATATTGCGGTCCTTAAGCAGGTTCTCAAGCTCCATGAGTTTTGCGTAAATCTTTTCTATGTCGTTCATGGCATGTTTATTGGGCATTTCAACCTTGAAGGCGGATTTTGATATGGGTGCCAGAACCCTTACACCCACCTTGCCGATGGGGAAAAGCTTCTCCATATACCATGACAGAAGTTCGGGAAACTTAAGCAAAGAAAGGGTCTCCCCGGTAGGCGCGCAGTCCACAATGATACGCTCGTACTCGCCGCTTTTGTAAATTTCCGCAATTTTAAGCAGCGAAAAAAGCTCCTCCGTTCCCGGAAATATTCCTATATCCTGAATCGTAATGTCTCCCGTGTCCGAAAGAAGTTTTTTGGCATACTTGATAATCTCCGCAAAATCATTCTCACACACGTATGCGGGGTCGATTTCATAGATGTCAAGGTTCTCCCTGACTGTCACTTTTTCATGGGAGATTTCGCACTCAAAAATGTCACCGAGATTGTGTGCCATGTCGGTGCTGACCAACAGCGTCTTCTTGCCCGATTCTGCACTTTTATAGGCGTGGGCTGCTGCCACACTGCTCTTGCCCACTCCTCCTTTTCCGGTAAATATATAGATTCGGTTCATAAAATGTCCTTTCTTGTAGTTCTGTTTATGAATAGTTCGTATCTCGAAGTATTTCTTTTGCTATAAGGCAGCATGCCTGCTGCCCTAAATTACTCTATAGTAATCTTTCTGACCTTGTTGACCGGTTTGGTCATTGCTTTTTCTTCTTTCAAAACGTCCTTGACTTTGGAAAAAACATTGTTTAAAACCTTTAGTTCATCGGCGCTGAGGGTTCCGATTACCTTCATGCCGTAAGTTAAAAGTTCGTCCACGAGAGCCTTAAACTGAGCCCGGCCCTTCTCACAAAAGCTGATAAGCACGATACGCTTGTCTTCTTTGGAATGGGTTCTCTCGATAAGTCCGTTCTTCTCCATGCGGCTCACAATGCCGGTAGCCGTATTAAGAGGCACATGAATATAATCCGCAATCTCGGACATATTCACCTCGCCCTTGCGATAAAGAAGCCAGAAAATAAGGACTTCGTTCTTGGAACAGTTAAGGAAAATGTTACCCCAAAGGTCTAATGTAAACAGATCCTTAATCTCCTCGATATAATCCGTAAAGCCCTTTAAGACTTCGTCGGATGTTTCGTTTTTGTGTAACTCAAATTCCATTGACTCACTCGCTCAACAAATACTTCGTGTCTCGAACTAAATTAATTCTACATGCGAAGTATTTTTTTGTCAAGAGTTTTCTTATTATTCTCTGAGATACCCGGCAACCGTCTTCTGCAGTTCAGTTGTTGCCTCTTTCAAAGTCATCTCACCGTTAAAGTATTTGTCGGTATAGTAAGTTACATACTCCATCACTTCTTCGTCACCGCTCTTAGGCGCCACGGAATTGTCAATTACCTCCATAACGGTATCTATATCTTTTGAAGATATCAGCGTGGTCTTTCCAAATAAGTAATCATTTATGGCCAGCCTGCTTCTTAACTTTTCAAGGGAAATCTCAAACTGTTCTTTGTTGGCAAGAATGGTGCCTTCCCTGTCTACACCCGTGAAATGGGTGCTGTAATATTCAAGAAAATCAAAGGCTCCTTCCGGAGAAGACGAATCTGTTGTAATTGCAAGACACAGTGCCGACATAACTGCCTTCCCGCTCTTTGCCGACGGTCTCCCCACTGCCGTCACGGCGCCGCCAAAGGCCTTTCTTTTCAGGGAAAAGAAATTAAAGTTTGAAATTCGGGCGTCGTCCAGAATTCTGTCATCCGCCGTAAACGGTGCCAGTTCGACATCCGCATAATAACAGTTCTCGGAATATAACCCGTCAATTTTGTTTACCAGCCGTTTAAACTCTTCTGAGTTAAAAGAACAGGTCTTTTTATCGTAATTTACAAACCTTCCAAGTTCAGTCTCCAGCACAGCCTTCATGGCGCTTTCTTTTGACAGGAAACAGTCTGTGTAAAGTTTTCCGTCCCTTTTTAAGTACTCGATGTAATCATCCGTCGTAAAGCCGGTCTTATCGTAATCACTCTGCCTGACCACATATGTTTCAAGGCTTAGCTCTATGGGAAGCATGTACATCGAGCCGCCTTCCGTATAGTTTCTTTTTACTGCGGGAAGAAGACTGTCGGGTGTGAGGCTGTTCGACTTCTTCATTAAGGGCAGAATATCCAGCACCAAATCTGTGTGCTTTCTGATATCTTTGTCAGGCATCATGACTATGTCCGGACGAACGTCAGCGTAAAATGCTCCAAGCTCCTCATCCGATTTATAAGTTGAATAAAGCAGATAATAATCGGAGCTGAAACGGTTATAATAGTCGAAAATGTCGTACATTTCCCCGGGAAATGGCATGTACTCGGGAAAAAGAAGCAGTATTTCCTGCTTTTTCTTACCCTCTTTGCTAAAATCTATGGTGTGAAGAATGACTTTCGTATGCGGGTCGAAGGGATCATAATCAATAAAGCGAATCAAGTCTTTCTCTGCAGAAAATGCACACATTTCACCCGAAAGGCCATAATCATAAAAAAACAATTTCTGCTTAAGGTTTTTCCAATCTCCGTCATATTCCCTTATTCCGTCGCCGAAATTGATATAAGCTTTTCCTGCGGAAGCGTACAGTCTTGCATACATGATATCAGCGGAAGTTTCTATATGAACCAATTTGCCGCTGTTTACATCTATTTCATAAAAGCCTCCGGTATCCCTGCAGAAAAGTCTGTCGTTTCCATCATAGGCAGAATCATAAAAGCCCCGACTTCGCTCTACAGTCCAAACTTTGTTTCCATCCGTATCAAATTCAGCTGCCCCCAATCTTCCGGATGTCAAAACTGCTCCATCGGCCTTTGGATGAATATAATAAACGGTCTGCCCGCTTTCGATATCCTTTAGCATAAAATCAGCTATGGTTTTGCCTTCTTTGTCTATCTTAAGAATGCACTGTCTGTCATCCTCATTATGATAAAGAATATAAATATATTCACCCGAATAATACGCATCAGTAACAAATGTATCTTCAAGGATAAAGGGTATTTTTATTTCTTTACAGTCATTTGCGAGGTCAATTAAATAAAATTCAACCTTCTCAAAAATCCAGGATTCGCCTTCTTTTACCGTCCAGAAAAACACCTCATCACCAACAATCTGATTAATACGGCATTCACTTATATCGTGTCTCTCGGCAATGCCCAAGTCCTGCATTGTATGTTCATAGATTTTTGTGGATTCATCAGCGTAAGCATCTGTTCGAAATAACGCAAGAACAATTATGAAAACAAGAAGATACAATAGTTTTTTCATCCCCAACCACTCCTTATGCTTATTATGTTATGTGGCGCATAAAGCACTGTCAATTTAATTCTTCATTCCAATTCTTAATTATTCTTTAACCGTCTGTTTGCAGCGATGAGTGCTTTGGTCCGGCATTTTCGTATCAATGTCAAAAGAAGGTGCAAATTGAGAGGAATTTGCTCCGAAGCTCTTACTTATGTCAACCATTCTGTATCAATATAAATTTTATCTTGAATTGAGAGGAGTTTTGTTCTTTTTTTCCTCGCAATCTAAGATAGATTCTGTATTGATACGATTAGTTTACATAACTCAGGACTTTTTTCCTGTTTTACTCTCAATTTGAGTGTAATTTTTGTATTGATGCGGATGATACCTCAAAAGGCTGCCACAGCCCCTCAAAAAACACTGAAACACAAAAATGACCGCCCTTAAGGCGGTCACTTCATAAATCATATTAAATAATTATCTTAGGCAAAGCTTCCTGAGCTTATCGATTTCTTTGGCAAGCTTCTTAGTGCAGGCATTTTTCTTCATGCGCCACTGCCAATTACCGCCTAATACTGCAGGGGTGTTGATGCGGCCTTCCGCGCCGATGTTTAAGAAGTCCTGCATGGGGATTATGGCGGTGTCGCAGACACTCTTGTAGCAAAGTTCGATGAGGGCCCAGGCCATCTTCTCCGAATCGTTCTCGCGGGCGTAGAAGCGAACGTATTCGGCACACTTCTTGTCGTCAGTGAGCATTCTTTCGTACCAGCCGCGGACGGTTTCGTTGTCGTGGGTGCCGGTGTAGATGACGCTGTTTGAGGACAGATTGTGAGGAAGGTACTCATTGCCGGCGCCGGAGCCGAAGGCAAACTGCATAATCTTCATGCCGGGGTAGCCTGTCCGTTTAACCAGACGACGAACGGATTCTGTTAAGAATCCCAGGTCTTCCGCAATAATCTGCTTTTCCCCGAGAGCTTCGGTGATGGCCTTAAACAAATCGTAGCCGGGACCTTTGCGCCACTTGCCGTGCTCGGCGGTGGTGTCCGTAAAGGGAATTGCGTAATAAGCATCGAAGCCTCTGAAGTGGTCGATTCTTACCACATCATACAGGTCAAAGCAGAAAGAAATTCTCTTAATCCACCATTCGTAACCGGTTTCTTTGTGCACGTCCCAGCGGTAAAGGGGATTGCCCCAGAGCTGACCTGTGGGTGCGAAGGGGTCCGGAGGGCAGCCTGCTACGGCATTGGGAATGTTCTCTTCGTTTAAGTCAAAGAGTCCCGGGTTGGCCCATACGTCTGCAGAGTCAAAAGCAACATATATGGGGATATCGCCCACGATTTCCACGCCGTTGTCGTTGGCATATTTTTTCAGGGCTTTCCACTGCTTGTTAAAATAAAACTGCTGAAACTTGTAAAAGCCGATTTCTTTTGCAAGGCGCTTCTTCTCTGCGTTAATCACGGATGCCTTGCGAAGCTTTAAGTCCTTCTCCCATTCGGTCCAGGGGCTGCCGTTACGCTCGTCCTTAAGAGCCATGAAAAGGGCGTAGTCATCGAGCCAGAAGGCATTTTCACGACAGAAGGTTTTGTAGCCTTTGACGGTTTCGATGTTGCTCTTCTCATATGCCTTCTTTAAAAGCTTGAAACGCTTGCCGTAAAGGTCTGCGTAGTCAATGTTGCCGGTTTCGCGGGAAGCGTATTTCTTGCAGTCGGCTTCTTTGATAAAGCCTGCCTCAACGAATTCGTCCACGTCGATAAAATAAGGGTTGCCGGCAAAGGTTGAAAAGGACTGATAGGGTGAGTCCCCGTAACCTGTGGGGCCAAGGGGCAGAATCTGCCAGAGGCTCTGGCCGGCTGCCTTTAAAAAGTCCACAAAATCATAGGCTTCTTTTGAAAAAGTACCTATTCCGTACTTGGACGGAAGGGAAAAAATCGGCATTAAAATTCCGCATCTTCTCATAACGTAACCTCCATACACACTCTCTTATTCAAGGGATTTAAGGTGCCATATGTCTTTATTGTAATCTTCGATGGTTCTGTCGGATGAGAAGAAGCCTGCTTTTGCAATATTGGTAAGCATCATCTTCTTCCACATGGTGCGCTTCTCGTAGTCTGCAAAAATCTTGTCCTTAACTTCGATGTACTCCTCAAGGTCAAGAAGGGTCATGAACCAGTCCTTGTTAAGAAGTTCGTTGTAAAGGCGCTCAAGGTTTTCTTTGACACCTACGGAGAGGCACTTGTCGCTTACGATGAAGTCAACAGCGTTCTTGATAACCTTGGAATTCTTGTAGAAGTCCTTGGAAACGTAGTCGGCCTTCTTGTAGTGATTGATAACGGTCTTTGAGTCCTTGCCAAAGAAATAAATATTCTTTTTACCCACAAGGTCGCCGATTTCAACGTTTGCGCCGTCCTTGGTACCGAGGGTTACCGCACCGTTAAGCATGAACTTCATGTTACCGGTACCGGATGCTTCTTTGGAAGCGAGAGAAATCTGCTCGGACACATCACATGCGGGAATAATCTTCTCAGCATAGGAAACGTTGTAGTTCTCAACAAACAGCACCTTCATGTAAGGACTTACGTCGGGATCGTTATTGATAATCTCCTGCAGGCAAAGAAGGAGGTGAATAATATCCTGAGCGATTACATAAGCGGGAGCTGCCTTGGCACCAAAGATAAAGGTCAAAGGTGTGGAAGGCTTTTTGCCCTTCTTAATTTCAAGATACTTATGAATAATGTAAAGTGCGTTCATCTGCTGACGCTTGTACTCGTGCATGCGCTTTGCCTGAACGTCGAAGATTGAGTAAGGGTTAAGGGTAACGCCTTCTTTTTCCTTAACGTAAGCACAGAGCTCTTTCTTTTTCTCGAACTTAATCTGAGCAATTCTGTCGAGTACCATTTCGTTGTCGATGTAATCAAGGAGCTTCTCAAGCTCGGTGGCATCCTTCTTGTAGTAGTTGCCGATGAGGGATGAGATGTAGTCGGAAAGCTCGTGGTTACAGGACAAAAGCCAGCGACGGAAGGTAATACCGTTGGTCTTGTTGTTGAACTTCTCGGGGTAAATCTTGTAGAAGTGGTTAAGTTCGGTCTTCTTTAAGATTTCTGTGTGAAGGGCAGCAACACCGTTAACGGAGAAACCGTAGTGGATGTCAATGTGAGCCATGTGCACGCGGTTTTCTTTGTCGATGATGTGAACCTTCTTGTCCTTGTACTGCGCTTTAACCTTCTTATCAAGTTCCTTGATGATGGGCACAAGGTGAGGAACCACCTTCTCAAGGTAAGCAAGAGGCCATTTCTCAAGGGCTTCCGCAAGGATTGTGTGATTGGTGTAAGCACAGGTCTTTGAAACCACTTCAACGGCCTCGTCAAAAGTAAATGCCTTGTCGTTTACCAAGATTCTGATGAGTTCGGGAATGATAAGGGTCGGGTGTGTATCGTTAATCTGAATTACGCAGTAGTCATACATTCTGCGAAGGTCGTACTGTTTTTCTTTTAACTCTTTTAAGATGAGCTGCGCGGCATTGCTTACCATGAAGTACTGCTGGTAGATACGAAGCAGATTGCCGGCTTCATCGGAGTCATCGGGATAAAGAAAGAGTGTCAAATTCTTCTCAATATCGGTCTTGTCAAAGTCAATGCCCTTGTCAACGATAGACTCATCTACGGACTCAATGTCAAATAAGTGAAGCTTGTTGGTACCGTTTCTGTAGCCTACGATGTCGATATCATAAAGCTTGGAATTAACTGTAAGGTCACCGAAGTGAACGGGGAAAGAAATACCCGTATCCTCAAGCCAGGACTTGTCTTCAATCCAGTTGTTAGGTTCAGCCTTCTGAAGCTTGTTTCTGAATACCTGCTTAAAAAGGCCCAGATGGTAGTTAAGGCCGATACCGTCGCCCTGATAGCCGAGGGTTGCGATGGAATCAAGGAAACAAGCCGCAAGACGACCGAGGCCGCCGTTACCGAGTGAAGGTTCGGGCTCAAATTCTTCGATTTCCGCAAGGCTCTTTCCGTTCTTGGTAAGAATTTCGTTAATCTTATCGTAAAGGCCCATGTTGATAAGGTTATTGGAAAGAAGCTTACCGATTAGAAACTCAGCTGAGATATAGTAAACCTTCTTGTCTCCCGAGATAGGCTCGGAAAGTTCTGTCATCTCCTTGGTAAGTGTAAGTAAAATATAATAAAGCTCCTGATTGCTGCATTCCTTCAAGGACTTCTTGTATGCTTTTTTGGCTCTGTCCTCAAGTTCGGACTCCATATTCATAAGCATTACTTCCTGTTGCACATCTGCTCTTAAACTCATAATTGTTCCTCCTGCTGTTTCCGCCGCTTCCCGGCGAGGTTTTTAATGGATTACATCCAGATATTCGATTCTTACCACTTCATGGGGAAGAATGACTTCCCTGCCGGTCTCGCCTGACAACAGCCTTTCGGCCTCCGCCACGGCGGTTTTGGCAATCTCCGTAAAGTCCTGTCTGACAGTGGTCATCTGCCTTCCTGCGTAACCCATAAGGGATATTCCGTCGAATCCGCACACCGGCCTGAAGATGTCCATCTTGGTAAGGGCCATCATTGCACCTATGGCACAAAGGTCCGAAGCGCATATAACCGCATCAAAGTCGGCACCCATTTTAAGAACGATTTCTCTCGCCTTTTTTTCGCTGAAGTCGGCTCGCTGTACCTTAAGTGACAGCTTTTTCTTTTTACAAAAATCCTCAACCGCCCGGAGTCTTTCTTCGCAGACAAAGCTGTTTTCTTTGCCCGAAAGATAAAGAATCTTTTTAGGCTTATTCATCTTGTAAAGCGCTTCCGCCACATCTTTTTGCGCCTCATACTGGTCCACCCATACACATGACGAGTGTTCCGTAACAAGAGGTGCATCCACGCAAACCGCCTTAAACTCACCGCTTTCCACCAGTTTGAGAATCACCTTGTCATCCTTTGAAAGGCCGAAGATTATGAGGCCCTCCACGTTCTGAGACTTTAGATACGCGGTGATTTCCTTAAGGCTTTTGTCAGCTATCATGGAGAAAAAAAGAGTAATCACGTCAAGCCTTCGCTCTCTTGCCATCAAAATAGCTCCGGAAAGGTACTGCATATCCACTTCATCAATGGAGGCATTGGCCGTCTGATTGATTAAAATAGCCACACGACCCGGCTGTTTTGACGAAAGAGCCGCCGCCACCGCATTTGGCATAAAGCCAAGCTTCTTAATGGCTTTGTTGACCTTCTCTTTGGTCTCTTTGCTCACATTCGGATAGTTGTTTAAAACCTTGGAAACTGTGGAAACGGCTACTCCGGCTTCTTTTGCCACATCTTTGATTCCGGCCATCGTAACCTCCCTTAT
>CAMNCH010000074.1 GCA_946534145.1 uncultured Lachnospiraceae bacterium | reverse complement strand
ACAGAAGTTTGTCAAAAGAATCATATACATGTCCGGCTTCGCTTCTGATATCATTTTCGTTTAAAAACGGCAAATCCATCCATTTGTCACAGTCATAAGCATCGGAATAGCGGGTCCAGAAGCCGGGGTAAAAGTCCCAGGGAACATGGACTTCGTTGTTCTGTTCGGGATGATGGGTAGGGTAATAGAATTCCTTAAGCCAGGGAAGCTCCGTTGCCTCCATTCCAAGTTTGTTTAAAGAAAACTCGCAGGTCTTGCGGGCACGCCCCAGGGGAGACACGTAAATATGTGTAATCTCATCCTTCCAGTTAAGGGCACGCTCGGAGAGGAATTCCGCTTCTCTCATACCTTTTTCGGTCAAGGAATCATTAATATAGTCGGGATCGCCGTGGCGAATAAATATAAGCTTCATAATAAAGGAACCATCCTTTTTGTAGATAAATAAAACATCTGATACACAATATATAGTATATCAGATGTTTGTAAATTAATCTCTATTTTTTATATAGTTTAATAATCCTTCGGAATTAATTATTTTTTGCATGAATTCCGGAAAAGGCTGACCCTTAAAGGTCTGTCCGGTGGTGTTGTCCTTTATTTCGCCGGTGTCAAAATTAATCTCCACTTCATCGCCTGCGTTGATGGCCTGTGCCGCTTCGGGACACTCCATAATGGGAAGACCGATGTTAATGGCGTTTCTGTAAAAGATACGGGCGAAAGTCTCGGCTATTACACAGCTGACACCGTTGGCTTTAATGGCAATGGGAGCATGTTCTCTTGAAGAACCGCAGCCAAAGTTTTTGGATGCAACGATAATGTCGCCGGGTTTTACTTTACCGACAAATTCTTTGTCGATATCTTCCATGCAGTGAGTTGCCAGTTCTTTGGGGTCCGAAGAATTTAAATATCTTGCGGGAATTATAACGTCGGTGTCTACGTTGTCACCGTATTTGAATACTCTTCCTTTTGCGTTCATATTACACCTCCGGAGCTGCTATATAGCCTTTTATTGCGCTTGCAGCCGCAACAGCGGGACTTGCAAGATAGATTTCGCTGGTGATGTGGCCCATTCTGCCTACGAAGTTACGATTGGTGGTGGATACGCATCTTTCACCCTCTGCCAAAACGCCCATATATCCTCCGAGACAAGGTCCGCAGGTAGGAGTGCTTACTACACCGCCTGCTTCAATAAATGTTCTGAGAAGACCTTCTTCCATAGCCTGAAGATAGATTGCCTGAGTAGCGGGAAGAACAATAAGACGCATACCGTCGGCAACTTTCTTGCCTTTAAGCACTTCCGCTGCACATCTTAAGTCATCGATTCTGCCGTTGGTACAGGAACCGATTACAACCTGATCGATTTTAATCTGCTCTTTTATTTCATCAATGGTATGAGTATTCTCGGGAAGATGAGGAAATGCTACAGTAGGCTTTAACTGGGACAAATCAATGGTATAAGTCGCATCATATTCAGCATCCGCATCCGCTTCAAATACTTTAAATTCACGTTTGGTATGTTCTTTAAGATAAGCAAGCGTAAGTTCGTCCACGGGGAATATGCCGTTTTTGGCGCCGGCTTCAATAGCCATGTTGGCAATGGTGAAGCGGTCGTCCATGGAGAGGTTCTTAATGCCTTCACCCACGAACTCCATAGACTTGTATAAAGCACCGTCTACACCTATCATACCGATAATATGTAAAATAACGTCTTTACCGCTGACCCACTTGTTAAGCTTGCCTACAATATTGAATTTGATGGCTGAAGGGACCTTAAACCAGGCTTTTCCTGTAGCCATGCCTGCAGCCATATCTGTACTGCCAACACCTGTGGAAAAAGCACCGAGAGCGCCGTATGTACATGTATGGGAATCCGCACCGATAATAACATCTCCCGCAACTGTAAGACCCTGCTCCGGTAAAAGAGCGTGCTCGATACCCATCTTACCTACTTCGAAGTAGTTGGTAATCTTGTTCTTTAAAGCAAATTCTCTTACGCATTTGCAGTGCTCGGCTGATTTAATGTCTTTATTGGGCACGAAGTGATCCGGAACAAGTGCAATTTTGTCCTTGTTAAAAACTTCCTTAAGGCCCATTTTGTCCATTTCTTTAATGGCCACGGGACTGGTAATATCATTACCGAGTACCAGGTCCAAATCGGCTTCAATCAATTGTCCTGCCACTACCGATTCAAGCCCTGCATGAGCGGCAAGAATCTTTTGAGTCATTGTCATTCCCATTAGCTTGTCTCCTTTTTAATCATTCTCAAAAAGCGGTGTTGAAAAATATCTTTCGGCAGTGTCGGGCAAAACAGTAACAACCGTTTTACCTTTACCGAGTTTTTTGGCTAAAGCTATTGCTGCCGCAACGTTTGTTCCGCTTGATATTCCGCACATAAGTCCTTCTTTTCTCGCCAGGTCTTTGGCGGTCTGTATTGCTTCTTCATCAGATACCACGTAGATATCGTCATAGATTTCACGATTAAGATTTTTAGGGATAATACCGTCACCGATACCCATCTGTAAATGTGTACCGATGTTACCGCCTGCAAGAATGGCGGCATTTTCAGGCTCAACAGCCCAGATTTCTATCTGAGGATTCTGCGCCTTTAGGGTCTCACCGATACCGCTTATGGTGCCGCCGGTACCGATACCTGAACAAAAACCGTCAATAGGTCCTGCAACCTGTTCCAAAATTTCGAGACCCGTATGATGTTTGTGTACCATAGGGTTATTGGGATTTTCAAATTGTTGGGGAATATATACTCTTTCATCGGCTTTGGCCAAGTCTAATGCGGTCTGTAAGCACTTATCCATGCATTCGCCGATATTTCCCTCGTCTTTAATAAGAATTACTTCCGCACCGTAATGCTTTACCAAAAGCCTTCTTTCGGAGCTGACGGAATCAGGCATAATGATAATAGTCTTATAACCCATTACCGCACCTATAAGCGCAAGACCGATACCTTGATTGCCGCTGGTAGGCTCCACTATTATAGTGTCGTCTTTTATAATGCCTTCTTGTATGGCTTTTTTTATCATGTTGTAAGCGGTTCTGGTCTTAATGGAGCCGCCTACATTCAGTCCTTCGTATTTGACCAGTACTTGTGCCGCATCTGAAGGAACCATTTTTTCACTGAGCTTAACAATCGGAGTATGACCGATTGCCTCTAATACATTGCTATATACCATTCTTTCTCAAAAATATAGGGAACCCGAAGGGGTTCCCTATTACCTTCCGAATTAGTTGTTGATTAACTTATCTTCTTCGTTGTTCCAGCTGTAAAGTTTTCTTACTTCTTCGCCGACTTTCTCAGCGGGATGCTCGGATGCAAGCTTTCTCATAGCCTTGAAGTGAACCTGCTTGCCTGCGGGAGACATATCAAGAAGGAATTCTTTTGCAAAAGAACCATCCTGAATATCGGAAAGAATCTTCTTCATGGTCTTCTTGGTCTCTTCGGTAATAATCTTGGGACCGGTGATGTAATCGCCGTATTCTGCTGTGTTGGAGATTGAGTAACGCATTCCTGCAAAACCTGACTGGTAAATAAGGTCTACGATAAGCTTCATCTCGTGGATACATTCAAAGTATGCGTTTCTGGGATCGTATCCTGCTTCAACAAGAGTTTCAAAACCCGCCTGCATAAGTGCGCAAACACCGCCGCAAAGAACTGCCTGCTCACCGAATAAGTCGGTTTCGGTTTCGGTTCTGAAGGTGGTCTCAAGAACGCCTGCTCTTGCGCCGCCAATGCCGAGTGCATAAGCAAGTGCAAGATCCAGTGCCTTACCGGTAGCGTCCTGATGAACTGCTACGAGACAAGGAACACCCTTACCTGCCTGATACTCCGAACGTACTGTATGTCCGGGTCCCTTGGGAGCAATCATGGTAACGTCAACATTTGCGGGAGGTGTGATACATCCGAAGTGAATGTTGAAACCATGTGCGAACATAAGCATGTTGCCTGCTTCAAGATTGGGCTCGATGTCGCTCTTGTAAAGGTCTGCCTGCTTCTCATCGTTGATAAGAATCATAATAATTTCAGCCTTTTTTGCAGCTTCAGCTGCGGTATAAACTTCAAATCCCTGTGCCACTGCCTTGTCCCAGGACTTAGAGCCCTTGTAAAGACCGATAATGACATGGCATCCGGATTCCTTTAAATTCAATGCATGAGCATGGCCCTGTGAACCATAGCCGATAATTGCGATTGTCTTACCTTCAAGTAATGATAAGTTACAATCCTGCTGATAATAAATCTTTGCCATTTTGATATCTCTCCTTTTTATATAAATAAAAATGTTAACTGAATCAATCGAGGTAAGTAACCTTTTCTATACCTCTGTTAAGACCGGTCATGCCGGTTCTTGCAAGTTCGAGAATTTCATAGCCGTCAAGAAGTCCCAGAAAGGCTTTAATCTTCTCCTGATCGCCGGTAAGCTCAATTACAAGGCTTTCTTTGCCCACATCTACAATATTTGCACGGAATACATCCGCTATTGAGATGATATTCTGGCGTCCGTCGGCGTTACATCTGACTTTAATAAGTGCAAGCTCTCTGTAAACGCTTTCTTCGGGCTTTAAAACCTTAATGTCTCTTACGTCGATAAGCTTGGAAACCTGCTTCTCAATCTGCTCCAAAATATCATCATCACCGTGAGTCACTATAGTAATACGGGTGAATCTGTCATCGGCGGTAACACCTGCGGTAATACTGTCGATGTTGTAGCCTCTTCTTGAGAAAAGACCTGAAATTCTGCTAAGAACACCGGAGGTGTTGTCAACTAACAACTGAAAAACTTTGGTACGCATTTTTGTCTCCGTTTCATATAAATTACTATTTATACTAACCACTGTTTTTACAAAAGTCAATAAAAATTACTTTAATTCTCTAAATCATTACATTTGGGAAGCGCTAAAGTGCCTGTTCTCGCTACTTCAACAACACTGATACCGGAAAGCATGGACCTGAAAACCTTGATTTTTTCGGGTGTGTCGCAAATCTGTATCATTAAATGGGTATTGCTCATGTCAACAATATCAGCTTTGCAAATCTCGCAGACTTCCATAATATCCTTACGGTTGGACTTATTGACCTTGACCTTGATAAGCATGAGTTCTCTTGCGATAGCCTGCTCTTCTTTGAAGGTTTTAACCTTTATAACGTCAAGTTTTTTGTTAAGCTGTTTCTCTATCTGCTCAAGTGTACGTTCATCGCCCGAACTTACAATGGTCATGTTGGATACTTCAGGGTCGAAGGTCTCGCCCACAACCAGAGAATCAATGTTGAAGCATCTTCTTGCAAAGAGTCCGGATACTTTACTGAGAACACCGGATCTGTTCTCTACCAAAACCGAATATAATTTCTTCATACGTCACCCCTTTACTATGTCCATAGGGTCTACACAAACTTCCATGATACAGGATTTGTCGTCCTTCAAAAGAAGGTCAATGGAAGCTTCGGCCATACTCGTATTTTCAACCTTGATATATCCCATGTCATAAGCTTCGGCGAGCTTCTTTAAGTTGGGATAATCGTTTAATTCAACTACGGAATAGTTGTCTTTGTAAGTAAAGTGCTGATACTCTCTTACCATTCCGAGGTAATTGTTCTTAAGAACTATAATCTTTATACCTGCGTTAACCTGATTAATGGTGGCAAGTTCCATCATGGACATCTGGAAGGAACCGTCTCCGCAGACTGCTATTACCTGCTTCCCCGGATCAGCGAGCTTGGCGCCCAAAGCTGCCGGAATGGAATAGCCCATGGTACCCATACCGCCGCTGGTCATGAAACGACCGTTTTTAACCTCATGGAAAGCGCAGGACCATATCTGGTTCTGGCCTACATCAGCCACATAAACACCGTCATCCTGCATTTTATCGGATAAGGTTCTTATGAAAGCTTCAGGGTCCGTGAAGGCGGGATTGGGCTTTCTTTTAACAACCATCTTCTTTTTATAATCATTTAAAGTCGCTATCCATTCACCGGTATCTATGGAAATGTCAAAAGAAAGCATCTGTTCAAAAATGTTCTTCGCATCGCCGACGATAGGAATGGTAGGGCCGCAGTTTTTGCCTATTTCCGCAGGGTCAACGTCAATGTGAATAAGGACTTTGTTTTCCGTAATCAGATCGGGCTGATTGACGGCTCTGTCCGCAACTCTCGCTCCGACCATAATAAGAACGTCAGACTCATTCATGGCGCGGTTGGCATAAGCCTTACCGTTATTGCCTACCATGCCAAAGTACATGGGATGAGCCGTGGGCATGGAACCGATACCCATCATGGTAGATACAACGGGAATCTTGTATGTTTCTGAAAACTTTCGAAGTGCAGCCTGGGCATCTGCCAAAAGAACGCCGCCGCCGGCACAGATGACGGGTCTTTTCGCCTTTTCCAAAGCCTTAACCATCTTTTTAATCTGAACGTAGTTACCCACTACCGTGGGTTTGTAGGTACGCATGTTGACTTCTTCGGGATATTTGTATTTCTTAATCTCGGCATTCTGAATGTCGATGGGAACGTCCACCAGTACCGGGCCTTTACGACCGGTTCTGGCAATGTGGAAAGCTTCCTTCATGACTCTCGGAATATCGTTAACGTCCTTAACCAGATAACTGTATTTGACAAAAGATTCCACGGCTCCCGTAATGTCGGCTTCCTGAAATACGTCGGAACCAAGAAGTGATGAATTAACCTGACCTGTAATGCATACAAGGGGAATACTGTCCGCAAAAGCGGTGGCAATGCCTGTAATAAGATTGGTGGCACCGGGGCCGCTGGTGACGGCGCAGACTCCAACTTCGCCGGAAATTCTTGCAAGTCCGCTTGCCATATGAGCGGCATTTTGTTCGGTTCTTACCAAAACGGTTTTAATGTCGGAATTAAGAATCGAATTGTAAAAGGGACAAATTGCAACACCGGGATAGCCAAATACGTATTTAACCTTCTCCTCAGAGAGGGCTTTAACCAAAGCATCTGCTCCTATCATAATGTCACCTCGTTTTTTGTTCTTGTCTTAATGTAAAATTTTACCACACTAAAGCACGAAAATGCAATAGTAAATACAATATTAAGACTTTTTGATTTGATTTTGACAGTTAGTTATGATAAATTTAAAAAGATGTGAAACATTGGAGGATTGTTATGAGAAAGTTTATTAAGATTATTGCCGTTTTGGCACTGACTATGTGCTTTTTAAGCGGTTGCGGAGCCAAAGGTTCTTCTGCTTTGGTTAATGAATACAAGACATCAATGGAGAAGTTTTTCGACGGTTTAAAAACCGTTGATGCAGACATTAACAAGATTAATCCCGACGATCAGGATGCCATCAATAAACTGTTTGAACAGTTCGATACAATGGATAAAGCATATGCCTCAATGGCTGAGCTTACAGTTCCCACAGAAGGCGTTCCCGAGACTTTTGCTTATATTCCCGAGCTTTCCAAATCAGCTTCCGAATATATGACTCAGGCAAACGGTTATCTTCATGATTCTTTTGCCGAAAGTTCTTATAATGAACATACTCTTGAAGCCGCAATGGAATGTTACAAAAGAGCCAATAAACGAGTTCAGTTTATTATCACTCTTCTTCACGGCGAATATCCCAAGGATGAATCAATTTCCTTCGGTAAATAATATAAAAAATTTAACCCCCGCTTCCAATCGGAAACGGGGGTTTTATTATGTCTTTATGTCTAAAATATATTAGAACTTGCCGGCCTTAGCAGCTTCTTCGATAGACACTGCTGTGGAAACGGTCATACCAACCATGGGGTTGTTACCTGCACCGATAAGACCCATCATTTCAACGTGAGCGGGAACTGAAGAAGAACCTGCAAACTGTGCGTCGGAATGCATACGGCCCATGGTATCGGTCATACCGTAAGATGCGGGACCTGCAGCCATGTTATCGGGGTGAAGTGTACGTCCGGTACCGCCGCCTGATGCAACTGAGAAGTACTTCTTGCCCTTCTCAAGTCTTTCCTTTTTGTAGGTACCTGCAACGGGATGCTGGAATCTGGTGGGGTTGGTAGAGTTACCGGTGATGGATACGTCTACATTTTCTTTCCACATGATAGCTACGCCTTCGCTTACGTCATTGGCACCATAGCAGTTAACCTTTGCACGAGGGCTGTTGGCATCCTTGGAGTAGCACTTTCTGGAAACTTCCTTAACAGTGTTGGTGTAAGGATCGTATTCAGTCTCTACGAATGTAAAGCCGTTGATACGGGAAATAATCTGAGCTGCGTCTTTGCCGAGACCGTTAAGAATAACTCTTAAAGGAGTCTGACGAACTCTGTTAGCCTTCTCTGCGATACCGATAGCGCCTTCTGCAGCTGCGAAAGACTCGTGACCTGCAAGGAATGCGAAGCATTCGGTGTCTTCTTCGAGAAGCATCTTACCAAGATTACCGTGGCCAAGACCAACCTTACGGGTGTCTGCTACGGAACCGGGGATACAGAAAGCCTGAAGGCCTTCGCCGATAGCTGCTGCGGCATCAGCTGCTCTTCTGCAGTTTTTCTTGATAGCGATTGCAGCGCCTACGGTGTATGCCCATTTAGCGTTTTCAAAACAGATGGGCTGAATGCCTTCGATAAGATGATAAACATCGATACCTGCGGCATCTGTAATAGTCTTACATTCTTCGATGGAAGAGATACCGTACTGCTTTAATACAGCAAGAATCTGGGGCTCTCTTCTTTCATATGATTCAAATAATGCCATCTTTAGTCTCCTCCTTACTTCACTTCTTTGTCGGTTCTGGGATCGATAATCTTAACGGCATCCTGAACACGTCCGTACTGGCCGGAAGCCTTATCAAGAGCGGTCTGAGCATCGTCACCCTTCTTGATGAAGTCCATCATCTTACCAAAGTTTACATACTTGTAACCGATGATAGCGTCTTCTTCGTCAAGAGCGATACCTGTGATATAGCCGTCAGTAAGTTCAAGGTAACGGGGACCTTTCTTGAGAGTACCGTAAGTGGTACCTACCATTGAACGGGTTCCTTTACCAAGGTCTTCAAGACCTGCACCGATTGCAAGACCATCCTCAGAGAATGCGGACTGAGTACGTCCGTATACGATCTGTAAGAAGAGTTCTCTCATAGCGGTGTTGATAGCATCACAAACAAGGTCTGTGTTAAGTGCCTCCAAAACGGTACGTCCGGGTAAGATTTCTGCAGCCATAGCAGCTGAGTGAGTCATACCTGAGCAGCCGATTGTCTCAACGAGAGCTTCCTGAATGATGCCTTCCTTAACGTTTAAAGAAAGCTTGCAGGCACCCTGCTGAGGAGCGCACCAGCCGATACCGTGTGTGTAACCGGAAATGTCTTGAACATTTTTAGCCTTAACCCATTTAGCCTCTTCGGGAATGGGAGCGCAGCCATGGTTTACACCCAGTTTAACGGGGCACATTTCTTCAACTTCTTTTGAATAAATCATGTATTGTTTACTCCTTTCGAACAAATAATAATCGCAACCTCTATTCTCGCATAGTTATGCGCAAAAATCCAGCACTTTTTTATTCAAAAAAGAAAGGAATTCAATCTTCTTTTTTGGAAATTATCGTACCGTCATTTTTGTGAATTGAACGTGGAGGAATGACCCCTCTTACGCAGGAAGTGGGATAAACATTTGATTCTTTGCAAATAACGGTGCCGGGATTTAAAACACTGTTACAGCCCACTTCAACATTATCTCCGAGCATTGCACCGAATTTCTTAAGTCCGGTTTCAATGCTTTCGCCTTCATTGTGAACCACTACAAGCTTCTTGTCGCTTTTTACGTTGGAAGTAATGGAACCCGCACCCATGTGAGCCTTGTATCCGAGAATCGAATCGCCCACATAGTTGTAATGGGGAACCTGTACTTTATTAAAAAGAATAACATTCTTAAGTTCCGTGGAATTACCCACAACGCAACCGTTACCCACCAAAGCATTTCCTCTTATGAAAGCGCCGGGGCGAACTTCCGTCTCCGCTCCTATGATGGTGGGGCCGGCAATATAGTTGTTGGGATAGATTTTGGCAGTCTTATGAATCCAGACATTGTCGCCTTTACAGTCATACTCATCCGGAGAAAGTTTTGCTCCCAGTTCAAGGATAAAGTCCTTAATCTTGGGAAGCGCCTCCCAGGGGTAAGTTACAGACAAAAGAAGGTCTTTTGCCTGAGTTTCGTCCAAAGAATATAAATCTTTTACAGTAATTTGTGCCATAAAGCCTCCAAAGATAATAATATCAAATCAGAATTAACTGTTTGGTTCATTAAAATCAAAAACGATATTCGAATTCTCATCAAGTTTCAGAACAGCATCAAACACAGACCCTTTCTTGGACAAAAAGCCCTGAATCAGGTCGGTTTTTTTGTCGTTTATAAGCTTGGTAAACTGTTCGGGAGTAAGCTCCACTCCTGCAATTTTGCCCACAAAGAACTTGCATCCGTCGCCCTCACGAACGTAGGAAGCGCATCTGTAACCCATGTGACCCTTAATGATGGAACTGCCGCATTTGGGACATTTTACGCCTTCCATCAGAACGTCTTCATCCTCAAATACGAACTTTACTCCGTTTACAACGCCTTCATCGTTTTTAGACAAAGAAAGTTTCGCATCAAAGGATTTGCCCGTTTTTGACTTAAAGCCCTTAATGAGGGATGTGGTCTCCTGAGTAAGCAGTTCTTTCAAAATGCTTTCGGTAATCTTAACACCGGAAACGGTTCCCACATTGAATCTGCAGCGGGCTTCGGGATTGTCTCTGTTATAATTCTTGCAGCCGAATCCAAACTTGGTCTTGACTATATCACCGCCGCAAACGGGACATTTAACGTCTTTTATGACTTTTTCTTCTACGTTTTCAAAGTCAAAGACGATTTCTTTTTTGCCCTCTTCTGTTGTGTTTAATTTTAGGCAGGCATCAAAGGGCTTTTTGCTTTTGCCTTTAAAACCTCGAATGGTTTTGGATATACCGTTGGTGAGAAGCTCTTTTATATCCGCCTCGGAAATCTTTTTGCCTGCAATTTCTCCAATGGTGAAATAACATTTATTGTCGTCGGCAAATCTGTTCTCGCAGGCGTAACCGTATTGAGTTACCTGAATTTTGCCTCCGCAGGCCGGACAGGTTACTCCTTCAACAATTTTGGCTTCAACATTGTTAAAGTCAAACACAACTTCGGTGCGGCCGGCTTCATTCTTTTTAAGGACCAGGCATGCATCGAATTTCTTACCTGATTTACCTTTGAAACCTCTCAAGGTTTCGGTTTTGCCCTCTTTAATCAGTTTTTCGCAGACTGCCGGAGAAATTGATTTGCCGGCAATGGTTTTGCCCACAAAAAATCTGCAGGAATCTTCTTTTGCCGCGTCAAAAGCGGAGCATCCGTATCCGGAAGTCTTAATAACTATGTCGCTTCCGCAGTCGGGGCACTTACAATCCTTTAATTTCTCCGCTTCTATACCCTCAAAGTCAAAATTGACGGTTTTTCTGCCGTTTTCATCGGTGACAAGTTTGAGTTTTGCATTAAATTTTGCACCTGTTTTGGACTTAAAACCGGTAATTACGTCGGTAGAACCTTCATTGATAAGCTTAACAACCGTTTCTTCGTCAAGGTGTTTGCCGGCTATCTCACCGATTGAAAAATAACAGCCATTCTCTGCGCCGCGGTCTTCACAAGTAACGCCAAAGCCCGTAACCATAAGTCTCTTACCGCAGGCAGGACAGACTGCTCCTTCAAGATATTTGGAAGGAACTTCGGAAAAATCAAAGCCGATATTCATGACACCGTTGTCATCTTTTTTTATCACTACCGCAGCCGAAAAAGGCTTCTTGGACTTGCCTATAAATCCGTCAATAACGCGTGTCTTACCCGTATTTATAAGGGTCGTGAAATCTTCTTCACTTAAATCAACTCCTGCGAGAGTTCCTACATTAAACTTACACTTGATGCTTTCATCAAAATAATTGCTGCAGCCGTATCCGAAGGATGTTGTGGTAAGTTCTCCTCCGCAAAGGGGACATTTAAGTCCAAGCTTCTTTCTCGTGGCGATTCCTTTTGATTCTTTGCCGGTAAATTTATTAATGTTGGCAGCGATTCTGTCTGTTAAGTCAAAAGAAATCATCTTCTCGGTTTCGCGTCTGATGTAATCCTCAAGCTTCGTACGATATTCTACATCGTCCACGGTTCCGTTTATGATGCCCTCAAGTCCCATTTCCCAGTTGGCTGTCATTTCGGGATTCAAAAGTGTGGGAACGGATAGCTTGACTACTTCATATATCATTTCACCGAGTTTTTCGGGTGTAATAATCTGTGTCTTATTGTTCTGGTTTAAATATTTAATTCTGACAAGCTTGTCAAGAATTTCGCCTCTTGTTGCGGAGGTTCCTATACCGGTTTTTTTAATCTGTTCACGAAGTTCTTCGTCCTCTATGAGATTGCCGGCATTTTCCATGGCAAGAATAAGATTACCTGAAGTATATCTCTTTGGCGGAGATGTTTTTCCTTCTTTAATCTCATAGCCCTGAAC
>CAMNCH010000073.1 GCA_946534145.1 uncultured Lachnospiraceae bacterium | reverse complement strand
GGGCCGGCGGTACTTACGCTTTTAAAGAATATTTTGATGATGATGCCCTGGATGGCGCCCTTTACGATAATCTGAAGCATAGTGGAATGGTGACCGCATTTTCATGGAATTGGACGTTAAGCAAATGACAATCCGGACTCTTTGTGATAGAATAAAGTAGTTTATTTGGGGAATTATATTCTTTTGCAGGGAGGTTATGGGTTATGAATGAAGACATTCAGAGAACGGTTACGTCAGCTGTGACTAGCAGTGAGATTCCAAAGACGATTGCGCAAATTGTTTCTGATGATGGACCCAAATTCGGTAATTCATCGGAAATGATGGATGCACTGTATGAAGACTATCAGATTGACAGGAAGATTCCGTGGGCAAGGTATATTTTTATTTATCTTGTTGTTATATCGGTTATAGCAGGGTGCGTGCGTTTTGCTCCTTCATATTTTCCCCGCAAGCTGCATAATCCGTACATGGAAGCTCAGGTAATCGATAAGATGGGTTATTTTACGGATACGGAATCGATTAAGGAAGAACTTGAAAAGCTTCAGGAAAAGACCGGTGCATATTTTACCGTGGCTGCGATTCCCCACGAAGAATATGAAACGCCTCGCGAAGATGGAAGCTATTTGATTCACAGCGTGTATGGAAACTATTGTGACGATGAAGATCACATCTTTATATACATTACCCATAACGGAAAGTCATACCATGTTCACGCCGAGAGCGGAGCGAATGCAAAAACCATTCTTAGCAACACTCCCGTAGCCGAGACTATACAAAAGAAGCTCTTTGAAGAAAGAGAGCTTACTGCCGGATTTGTGACGGGCCTGAGAGAAATATATCCCAATATCATGAAGATTAATCCGAAATTTTGGTTCTACTTTTTCGGAGCAATTGTTTTGACCGTATTTTTAATCCTGCATTGCTACAACAGCGTCATTAAAAGATGCAGATTTGAAAAGGCAGAGAAGAAAACCGTTGAGGATTAAGAGGTTTTTTGATGAGTAAACTTGACGAAGCAAGAGAAATGTTTTCAAAAGATTTATACGCGACGAAGGTCACAGGCTGTGTGATAGATGAATGGCGTGAGGATTATTCCAAGTGCAGTATGAAAGTTACACCTGACCATCGTAATGCTTACGGCGGTATAATGGGCGGAGCTATATATACTTTGGCAGACTTCGCTTTTGCCGTAGCTTCCAATTTTGACAAAGAAATTGCCACGGTCAGCGTAGTGGGTCAGGCCAGCTTCATGGCGGCCTCCAAGGGCAGCGTTCTTTTTGCGGAGGCGAATCTCCTTAAGGACGGTCGCAGCAACTGCTTCTATGAAGTGCGCGTCACGGATGATTTGGGCAAGCTTGTTGCGGTGGTTTCTTTTAACGGGGCCCATGTGGCGAAGGGGTAACTGAGGCTTTTTCGTCGTAATTGAGCTATTGCGTATCAATACGGAAAAAGAAGCCGGATTGAGAGGATTAGGCTTCATTGACGACTAGAGTTATGTAAACCGACAGTATCAATATGGTATTAGCCACGATTTTGCGAGTAAATCGCTGAATTATTCCGCGTTATGTAAACTAAAAAGTATCAATAGAGAAAATGCTTTATTTTGAGAGTAGGAATAACAGATTTCTACTCTCAATTTGTAATTAAATTTTGTATTGATACGGAAATGCTTCTTTTTACCCGCGGAAAGGGCTCAAATACTCTCAATTTACAAGTGTTTTCCGTATTGATACCAAAAGCCCCCGGCTTATGGTTGAACGCGGCAAAAGAAAGCGGAAACATCTCCAAAAGCGCCTGATAATTTAATTGTAATATATTGCAGATATAATCATGACAAATCAAACTTCTCAGACTGCGAGGTGACACATGAGAATAGAGACTCTTAATAAGGAATTTAAACTGGTCAGACAGGATGCCATGGATCTTTTCGTTAAGCTTAATCAGGTGGATCCAAGCCTCATTCTGGTGGAGGAATACTGGATTACTTCCGACAGAACCATGGGCAACAGACTTGCTTTCTTTGAATCATACACTCAGGCGGAAGAGTATGCCTACATGCTGGCAGCCAACAGAGCTTCCCAGAACCAGAACGGTGAGAAGCCTTTCTGCATCTACATAAACGGCAAAGAAACCAAGGTTGACGGCAAACTGAAAGCGTTCCTTAAGAACAAAGACGATTGATTTACAGAACAGACGTAAGAGACCATCCGGAGGCGGGTGGTCTTTTCTTTTGCCCCCCCAAAAGCACTATTTTGCGAAAAGTGAATAATTAGAAGTCGTATCTTTCCCAAAACACAATTGTTGAGGGGAAATATGTAGTGTAATATTAAAATGTGGAAACACAAGAATTGGGAAAAGGAGGGGTAATATGGACGGAGAAAAGGATTTTTACGATTCTTTCGACAACACTTGGGGAAATAGAGAAAAAAGCAGCAACGCAGTAAAATTGGAGGGTAAACCGACCAAATTCAGGACATTATTTATTGTCGGTGTAATTCAGTTTGTTATTTCATGCCTGACTATGTTTGGCAAAAGGTTTGGACTTATATCTTTGTGGAGGTATGGGACCATAGCGGGGATTTTGATTTCGCTGGTAAGTGTAGCTGTGATTCTTTCTCTCGGTGAATATGACAAACTGTTCAAAGAAGCCGGACTTTATAAGTTTGGTGTGATAGTAATCGATGTCATAAAGGAAATGCTCGTTCCGGGTGGCCTTTCAACTGTGATTTCCTTGCTTGGAAGCGTTTTTGGTCTTTTGACATTATTTAGGTTCTGCGAGGCGAGCTACAAACTGCTTGTGGACAAAAATGAGAATGTTGCGGAATCATGGCTGACATACCGCTCTTTTTACGTATATTATGTCGTGGCCACCGTAGTAAGTATGATGTTGCTGTTTGTGCCGTATATCCGGTTTATACGGATTTTGGCTTTGCTGGCCGTACAGCTGGTGGTTCTTTGCAGTTATATTTTTTCCATATGGCAGCTTGTTTTATTCAGGAAAAACGACATAGTTCTTCGAGGGGGGGGTTGTTCAATAAGAATGTTTTAAAGTTGAGAATGGAGGGTTAATATGAACGGAGCACCGACTAAATTTCGGACACTCTGCATAATAGAGATTGTACAGTTGATTCTTGCTGTTTTGGCAGTGATAGGCGGACTTATCGGAGCCGATTTTCTGGCTATACTTTGTGTATTGGTGTCTTTGGCGGCCGCAATTATTTATCTTGTGGTTGTGATGGGGCTTAAGGAATACAATGATTTGTTCAGAACAGCAGGATGGTTTTATCTGAGTAAGGAAATACTGAATTTTATCACCGAATTGTACTCACTCGGTTTGGTAAAGGATATTTTCGGAATAATTGCTGTAATTCTTAATATCATGTACATTCTTAAATTCTGCAAAGCCTGCGAGGAGCTTCTTGAAGACAAGCACAGGGGCGTTGCGGATTCCTGGAACAGATACGGCGGATATATGATTTGTTATTTGGTGGCAACCATTATTTTCAAAATCATTTCTTTGATTCTGACGATAAGTCTACCGATGGGCATTTTTGCTCTGGTAGGAGTTGTTTGCGGCATCATCTTTATGGTCTGGCATATTATTTTGCTGGGAGATACCGACGCTGTTCTTAGCGGAAGGACTGTTTAGGAAGGCTGATATAAATAAAGCAGATTCAAGGCACAAGGGAGTTTTCCTTTGTGCCTCTTTTATTGGGTAAAGACACTTCCTGCACAAAAATATTGTCGAAGTCTTCTTTTTTCGCTATTATGAGAAGGTAAAATGTTTTTCCTATGAGGAAATCGGGGGTTGGTTATGAAAAAAAGAAGAATTGCCGGCGTAATTCTTGCGGCGGTAATGGTACTTTCTTTGGCAGGGTGCGCAGAGAAGGCAGACGAGACCGGGGATTCCAAACTGGTGCTTGGCTTCAGCCAGATAGGAACCGAGAGCGCTTGGCGTATCGGCAATACCAAGGATATTGAGGAACAGGCGGGTAATTTCGACATAGGCCTCATGCTTGAGAATGCCAATCAGAAGCAGGAGAACCAGATTGCCGCCATAAGACGCTTTATAGCATACAAAGTTGACGTTATCGCCTTCTCGCCCATAGTGGAAGAAGGCTGGGACAACGTGCTCAAGGAAGCCAAAGAAGCGGGCATTCCCGTTATACTGGTGGACAGAGAACTTAAGACTTCACAGCAGGGACTTACCACCTGCCTTATCGGAGCGGACTTTTACAAAGAAGGCGTCATGGCTGCGGAATACCTTATCAGAAAGGCGGACAGCCTGGGCCTTGAACACGTTAACATAGTAGAAATAACAGGCACGCAGAACTCTACTCCCATGGTGCAGAGGCAGGCGGGTTTCTTTGACACGATTTCGGAGGATCCCCGCATGAATGTCTTAGAGAGCATCGACGGAGATTTCTTAAAAAGCCGCGGCGCGGAATGCATGCGGTATCTTTTGGACACTTACGGAGACACCATCGACGTAGTGTACAGTCACAATGACGAAATGACCCTCGGAGCCCTTCCCGAGATTGAGAAGGCGGATTTTGTGCCGGGGCAGGACATCATTATTATTTCCATAGACGGCGGACAGGAAGCCATAAATGTGTTAAAAGAAGGCAAAATAAACTGTGTCGTAGAGTGCACGCCCAAGCTTGGCAAAGCCCTCATGGAGACGGCCCTTAAGTTAAAAGCCGGTGAAGCGGTGGAACCCGTCATTCACCCCGAAGAAGAGGTGTTTTCCGACGAGCAGGATACTTCCCTTATAGCACCCAGAGGATACTAGGAGACAGGTTATGGCGGAACGATTGGGCAAGGTCAAAGTCAAAAAAGAAAAAAGTATTCTCGGCCAGATAAGCGATTTAAGCCACAAACTGGTGTTAATGCTGGTGATACCTATTATCATCAGCCTTGTTTTGATGCTTTTTTACGCCTGGAAATACCACAGCTCCATAGAAAGAATGGAGACCATCGCAAGCCTTAAGACCAAAGTGGCGGAGGAAATCCCCGGAACAGCCTGGAATATTGTGAGCGGTCGCCAGACCTTTGAAAACAGCGGTATATACGTAGCCATTCATGATGTTGAGTCCATCATAGAAGATATAACCGACAGAACCGGACAGGAGAACAGACTCTCTCTTATAGTGGCCGGACGTACCATGCAGACTCTTGAAAATTACGTGGACCACATCAGGGACAATTTCAATGCCGAGGTTCCCGTAGTCGAGAGTGAAGCGGAATTAAGCGAAGTCCGCGAAGTGGCCAAACTCGTGGACAGTATGTTAAACGAATACATAGCGCAGGAGATTAACTCTACGGCACACATGAGCGTCAGCTTGAGGTGGGGAGTTCTTTCTACGGCTATAGCGGAAGTACTGATAGTTATTGTTGCTTTGCTCGTCAGAAACCGTTCCGTTAAGGCTACTGCCGTTTCCGTGCGCCAGCCCATAGAAAGGCTGGAGGAAGTGTCTGCTCAGATAGCGGAGGGCTCCCTTGATGCCCGTCTCGACGATACGGAGGTGGCGGAACTCAGAAATTTGACTCATCAGGTCAATACTATGGCGGACCGCCTTGAATCCATGATGAAGCAGAGTAATCTGGATGCCAGAAACTTAAGAAAGGCGGAGCTTCGCACACTGCAGGCCCAGATTAATCCCCACTTTCTTTATAACACCCTGGACGCAATCGTCTGGAAAGCGGAAGCGGGCGAGAAGGACGAAGTAATTCAGCTTACCAACGCCCTCAGCAATTTCTTTCGCATAAGCCTTTCTTCCGGCGCCGACTGGATACCCATCAGCCAGGAGAAAAAACACATTGAAGGCTACCTTACCATTCAGCAGACCAGGTACAGGGACATTTTAAATTACGAAATAGACATTCCCGACGAGATAGGTGAATTTTATATACTTAAGCTTCTTTTGCAGCCGCTTGTTGAAAATGCAATTTATCACGGCATTAAGATTAAACGCGGCGGCGGCACCATTAAGGTCAGCGGCAGACTTGAGGACGGATACCTGGTATTCAGCGTCAGGGACACGGGTCTTGGCATGACTCAGGAGCAGTTACGCGACCTTAACGAAAGAATGAAGAAAGGACAGCCCACAGTCAGTGAAGGGGGCGGGGGATTCGGTCTTGTCAACGTCAATCTGCGTATTCGCCTGTACTACAATCAGACAGACGGCTTAAGGATTACGAGTGACGAAAGCGGCACTGAAGTAAGCTTCAGAGTGCCCTCAAGGACCAAAGAGGAGGTTTACGAGAATGAAAGTGTTTCTGGCTGACGATGAAATCGTTATCAGAGAGGGTATAAGAGAGTCTTTTCCCTGGGATGAGACGCCTTATCAGCTGGTGGGAGAGGCTCCCGACGGAGAAATGGCCCTTCCCATGATAAGGGATACCAACCCCGATATTGTTATTACGGACATAAAAATGCCTTTCATGGACGGAATTGAGCTTTGCAGGATTTTGCGCTCACAGATGCCCTGGATAGGAATAATAGTTTTAAGCGGCTACGATGAATTCGAGTACGCCCGTCAGTGCATTCAGTTAGGCGTGCGGGAGTACCTTTTAAAGCCCATAAATGCAGAAGAGTTAAAAGAAGTCCTCGACAAGGTCAGCGCCCAGCTTAAGGCAGAGCGTAACACCTTTGAGCATGCCGCAAGTCTTCGCGCCCGTATGGAAAGCGGCGGCAAACTGGTCAAAGAAAAACTCATAGGCTCCCTCTTTTCCGACGAGGCAAGAGTGGAGGATGCCCACGGAGTTTTGAATCAGCTGGCATCCATGGGATGTCCCGTTCCGGCTCATTTCTATACTGTAATCGATGCGGCCTTCAATCCTACGGAAGAGGGTCAGGAAGCGGCAGCAGTGCTGGCTGAAAGCGTAGGCGGCACGGTTCTTTCTTCTCCCGGAAGAGTCGGCACCAGATTCTTGATAGCCGGGGATACCGCCGAAGATGTGGAAGAGAGGGCATATTCTTTTGCAACTTCTTTGTCCCATGAACTTGAGCGACTGGGCAGTACCGTAATTCGCATAGGCATAGGCGATATTGTGGGGCAGCCCGAAGACATATATCAAAGCTTCAGGGCAGCAAGGCACATCCGTCATCTTTTGGTGGAACGTACCGACGAAAAGGCTATCATTCTGGGGGTTCGCGAAATGGGCGAGCCTGCCGATGAAAAGACTCCTTCGGTGGTAAGCGATGCGAAGCTTTACATGGCCCAGAACTTCACCAATCCCAACCTTATGCTTCAGGATGTGGCCAAGGCCGTAGGTATGAGCAACAGCCGTTTCTCCACCGTATTTTCCCAGCAGACGGGCCAGACCTTTACGGAGTATCTTATTTATTTAAGACTTAACAAGGCCAAAGAAATGCTTCGTACCACCGACACCCGCAGTTCACAGATTGCCAGGGAAGTGGGCTACAACGACGCACACTATTTCAGCTATATATTTAAGAAAAATGCGGGGATCACACCCTCCGAATACAGGGCACAGTATCAAAATTAACCCTTGCAAAAAGATTTTTAACTCTTTTTCAAAATATTTACCCTAAGGCGGTATTATTTTCAACCAATTCAAAATGAACCTTGATTTACCTTCTTTTGCAAATAGGCTATCGTTATTGTAGCAGCCGATGACGGCATAAAAAGGAGGAAAGCAAAAAATGAAAAAGTTGACATCATTGTTATTGGTGGGATTACTTGCAGTTTCAATGGTATTCGCAGGATGCGGCGGCAAGAAGTCGGGCGCAATCAAGGTCGGCGTTGTTAACAACCCCCCTTCAGAATCCGGTTACCGTGAAGCAAACGTAAAAGACATGGAAAAAGTTTTCTCAGCAGAAAACGGTTACGAGTTAAAGACAGCATACAGCCTTAAGAACGACGAGCAGCTTCAGGCAGCTCAGGGCTTCATCACAGAAGGCGTTGACTATCTTCTTATCTCCGCAGCAGAGACCACAGGCTGGGACGAAGTTCTTAAGAAGGCAAAAGAAGCCGGCATTAAGGTTTATCTCTTCGACCGTATGATCGACGTTGACGAAAGCCTTTACGAAGCAGCAGTTGTTTCCGACATGGCAAAAGAAGGCGAAACCGCAGTTAACTGGTTACTCAGCCAGAACCTTGACACCTACAATGTAATCCACATTCAGGGCGCTATGGGTTCCGACGCTCAGATCGGACGTACAGGCGCTTTAGACGCTCAGTTCGCATCAGGCAAGATGAACAAGGTTGTTCAGCAGACAGCTACATGGGACGAAGCAGAAGCTAAGAAGATCGTTGAATCCGTTATCAACAGCGGTGAAGACTTCAACGTAATTTACGCAGAGAACGATGGTATGGCTAAGGGTGCTGTTGCAGCTCTTGACGAAAACGGTATTACCCATGGTGTAGACGGCAAAGTTATCGTTATGGGCTTTGACTGCAACAAGTGGGCATTAAGAGAACTCCTTGCAGGCAAGTGGAACTACGACGGACAGTGCAGCCCCTTCCAGGCACAGATTATCAGCGACCTCATTCAGGGTAAGTCCACCAATTCTTCCAAGAAGATTATCAACGAAGAAAAAGGTTTTGATGCAAAGACCCTTACCCAGGGCGATATCGACACTTACGGCTTAGGTGAATAATTAAGTGATATTCCACTAAAAATAGCGCAGCTGGGCTGACGTAAAAGCAGCTTTGGCTGCGCTTTTTTAGAAAAAGTCATATTGGTAACGGAGGTAAATTATGCAGGAAAATGTTTTACTGCAGATGAGCCATATAGAAAAAAGATTTCCCGGAGTTTTAGCATTAAACAACGTTGATTTTACCTTAAGAAAAGGCGAAATTCACGCTCTCATGGGCGAAAACGGAGCCGGCAAGTCCACTCTTATTAAGGTCCTTACGGGCGTTTATCAGATGGACGGCGGCGAGATTACCGTTGAAGGAGAGCCTATTGTCATCAAATCCCCCCAGGATGCTCAGAACAAGGGTATCAGTACGGTTTATCAGGAAATAACCTTATGCCCCAATCTTACCGTGGCAGAGAATATGTTTATCGGCCGTGAAAAAGGGGAATGGGTAAGACATAAAGAGTATGAGAAGCGTGCGGATGAAATACTTACACAGCTTGGCATCCCCGCAAGAAGCACCCAGCAGTTAGGGAATTGTTCTTTGGCTGTTCAGCAGATGGTGGCAATCGCAAGAGCGGTTGACATGAAATGTAAAGTTTTGATATTGGACGAGCCCACGTCTTCTTTGGACGACAAAGAAGTAAACATGCTCTTCAGTCTCATGAGAGACTTAAAGGGACAGGGCGTAGGAATTATATTTGTAACCCACTTCCTTGAGCAGGTGTACGAAGTAAGCGACCGCATTACGGTTCTTCGTAACGGCGAGCTTGTGGGCGAGTATTTGACGGAAGAACTTCCTCAGGTGGAACTTGTATCCAAGATGATCGGTAAGGAGCTTGAAGAGTTAAGTTCACTTGGCGAAACCGAGGAAAAGAATATTGTGCCCAGCGAAGTCTTTTATGAGGCAGAGGGTCTTTCCAGCAGCGAAGCCCTTCCTTTTGACTTCTCCATCAGAAAGGGCGAAGTTAACGGCTTCACGGGACTTCTGGGTTCCGGCCGAAGCGAAAGTGTCAGGGCAATATTCGGTGCCGACAAGGTTAACGGCGGTACCGTTAAGATAAAGGGACAACCCGTTAAAATAAACAAACCCGTTGATGCCATGAAGCATGGTATCGGTTATCTTGCGGAAGACAGAAAGCGGGACGGTATTATTGCCGAGCTTAGCGTACGAGAGAACATCATACTTGCGCTTCAGGTTATGAACGGTATGTTTAAACCCATCAGCAGAAGCGAGCAGGAAGCCTTTGCGGATGAATACATTAAGGTGTTAAACATTAAGACAGCCGGCCGCGAGACTCCCGTGGGTTCCTTAAGCGGCGGTAACCAGCAGAAGGTAATTCTTGCAAGGTGGCTTCTTACCCATCCCGACTATCTTATCTTAGACGAGCCTACCAGAGGTATTGACGTAGGCACCAAACTTGAGATTCAGAAGCTTGTGCTTAAACTTGCGGAAGAAGGCGTAAGCGTAACCTTTATTTCCTCGGAAGTCGAAGAAATGCTTCGTACCTGCAGCCGCCTTATCGTAATGCGCGACAGACATATTGTGGGCGAGTTAAAGGGCAAGGACTTGAATCAGACTCAGGTTATGAAGACTATTGCGGGAGGTGAGGCTTAAGATGAAAAAAACAGGAAAAAGATTCTTTGGCGGCGGCCTCGGACAGCTTACCATTCCGCTTATAGCAATAGCTCTTCTGGTCATATTTAACTTATTCAGAGATCCGTCATTCTTCAGCATCGATTTAAGCCACAACAGTGACGGCAACATAGTTTTGGCAGGTAACCTTATAAGTATCATCAACGGCGCCAGCGAGCTTGCCATTCTTGCAATGGGCATGACACTTGTCACCGCAGCCTGCGGCGGACAGGATATCAGTGTGGGCGCGGCAGCAGCCATTGCCGGCAGTGTATTTGTTAAGGTTTTAAAGACTGCGGGCCACATTAACGGCGGAACCGTTTTGCTTGCTTTTGTATGTGCCTGCATAGTTGCAATGCTGTTTGGCACCTTCAACGGAGTACTGGTTGCGGTGTTTAAGATACAGCCCATGATAGCCACACTGATTCTTTATACCTGCGGACGTTCCATCGCTTACTGGATTAACGGCGGTGCGACCCCCACGGTATCAAGCCCCATTATTTCGGCTATCGGAAGCTTTATCCCGGGTATTCCCATCCCTACACCGGTGCTGATAGTGGTGTTAATGGCTATACTGTTTAAGCTTCTTTTCCACTTCACATCTCTGGAACTGTTCACCCAGTCGGTTGGTATCAACGGAAGTGCTGCAAGACTTAACGGTATCAATGCCACATTCATTAAACTTTTATCCTTTATAATCCTCGGCGTATGCGTGTGCGTGGCCGGCAGTATCGGAGTAAGCCGTCTCGGACTTATCAACCACGAGACCCTGCTTCTCGATATTGAAATGGACACCATTCTTGCGGTAGCCATAGGCGGTAACAGCCTCGGCGGCGGCAGATTCAAAATCAGCGGAAGTATCATCGGTGCATACGTAATTCAGATGCTTACCATTACCCTCTACGCCATGAAGGTTTCTTCAACGGACGTTAAGGCTTACAAGGCGATAGTCATTGTTCTTCTGGTAGTTATCGGTTCACCCGTGGTAAAAGAAAAATTCTCCAAACTGGTGGGACCCAACATGTACCGACACAAAAAAGCTGTAGTTAAAGGAGGGGAAGAATAATGAAAAACTTATTTGGAAAAAGAAAAGAGCCCCTCACAAATACACAGTTGTTAATGACCATTACCATAGGCATTTTTGTGGTAATGTACATCCTCGCCATGACACTTCTCGGCGGCGGATTCTTACATACGCAGCAGATATTTGATATGTTAAACGACAATGCCAGCCTGATTATCGTGTCCTGCGGCCTTACCATCGTCATGATAGGCGGCGGTATCGATATCAGCGTGGGTGCGGTTACTTCCCTCGTAGTAATGAGCTGCGTGCTTTATTTAAACAACGGCGGTAACGTATTCGTATCGATTCTCCTGGCTCTCGGAATCGGCCTCGGCTTCGGCCTGGTACAGGGCTTCCTGGTAAGCTATCTGGAGATTCAGCCCTTTATCGTTACTCTTGCGGGCATGTTCTTTGCCAGAGGTATGACCACCATTCTTTCGGTTAATCCCCAGAAAGTGGACCATGCGGCCTTCTCAAAACTTCGTGATGCCAAGATTGAAATATCCTGGCTTGGCTATACCGCCAAAAACGGCAACGTGGTACCCGCAAGAATCGAGCTTGGCGTAGTGGTTGCTTTGGCCTGTATCGTACTGGTATTTATTCTGCTTAAGTACCTTCGCCTCGGCCGTAACTTCTACGCTATGGGCGGCAATCAGACGAGCGCCCTAATGCTTGGTATAAACGTAAAAAGAACACGCTTCATGAGCTACATCTTAAGCGGCCTTTTAAGCGGTATCTCCGGTTTTGTATTTATGATGCATACCGGTGCCGGCAATGCCACCAATGCGGCGGGCATGGAGATGAACGCAATCGCTTCCTCCATCATCGGCGGAACCCTTCTTACGGGCGGTGTGGGTAACGTAATCGGTACTCTCTTTGGTACCCTCACACTTACCACCATCAAGAAGATTGTGGTATCCAGCGGTCTTAACGATCCCTGGTGGCAGAGTATCACCACCGGCGGAATGCTTTGCTTCTTTATACTGCTTCAGAGCGTGGTATTAAGCCGCAGATCAAAAGGTAAAAAATCATAGAATTTTGTGTAATTCTTCCCACATAGGCGCCCCGGTTCTTCTCCCCCGAGGCGTCTTTTTTCTGCATAGTGACAAGCCCGGACCGTTCTTAAGGAAAAATAAAGATAGGATGCCGAAAAATTGTATAAAATATGTGTATAATTAATCGCATGTATAATGAACTTTAAGGTTGCTTTAAATTCAGGATTAAGTTCTGATGGGAGAAGATATGAAGAAAAGATTGTTTGTATCTGCTGTATTGGCTGTGTTAATTACATTGCAGGGCTGCGGTGGTATTCTTACCCCTGCCAGCGTTGCTACGGACAATGAAGACATCGTTCTTTTGGGAGAGGG
>CAMNCH010000072.1 GCA_946534145.1 uncultured Lachnospiraceae bacterium | reverse complement strand
TGTATTCTCACCTTAAGATTATAAGGTACTTAAAAGGCAGTATCAAGAAATTTCAAAGCGCAAAAAAATCCTATAGCCTTACCGCACTTTTTTTGATAGAATACATTTCGGTTTTGTAAAACCTTATTTTAAGAGAAGAGAAGATTATATTTATGAAAGAAAAAGCAGGAAAAGAAGTAAAAAGACTTCTGGTGATGATTATCGCCTCAGTCATTCTGGCTGTGGATACCCAGACCTTTGTCCGCACCGGCGGGCTCATCCCCGGCGGCGCAATGGGTCTTACCGTCTTAATTCAGGGCATTTTTGACAAGTACCTGAATCTGGCAGTACCCTACACTCCGGTCAACATTATCCTTAACGCAATACCCGTATACATCGGTTTCAGATTTATCGGCAAGAAATTTACCTGGCACTCTCTCGGAGTTATCGTAATGACCGGTATTTTCACCGACCTGATACCTTCGGTTGTAATCACCTACGACCCCCTTTTGATAGCCATCTTCGGCGGTCTCATCAACGGTCTTGCAATTGCTCTGTGCCTTAACGTTGACTGTACCACCGGCGGCACCGATTTTATATCCATATTCTTATCGCAAAAGAACGGCACCGACACCTTTGACATCATCCTTGCCATAAATGCAGCCATCCTTATTACCGCAGGTCTTATCTTTGGCTGGGACAAGGCTTTATACTCAATCATTTTCCAGTATGCTTCCACGGAAGTCATACACGTGCTTTACAAGCGTTATCAGAAGCAGACCATGCTCATCATAACGGACAAGCCCCAGGAAATAGCCGACAAAATCTATGAGGTGGCTCACCACGGTGCCACCATCTTTAAGGGCAGCGGCGGCTTTGCAGGCGAGGACAGATACCTTATTTATTCCGTAGTGTCCCGCGACGAGGTCAAGGTAGTTATGAAAATTGTCAATGAAGCCGGCGGCACCGCTTTTATCAACGCAGTCCGCACCGAAGACTTCGAGGGTAATTTCTATCACAGACCCAACACCTAAGTTTGCAGATTACACGGCAAAATTAAAAGAGGCCATAGCGGCCTCTTTTTGTTGTGTCATTTATTAATCAAGTGTGAATCCCTGCAGCTTATCAAGGATGTCGAACAACGCATGCTCCCGTTCTTTAATCATTCCGTAGTTGTCACCGAATTCCATGACATCTTCGGAAGCCTCATTAACCGGCCATTCCTTGAGACCGTCACCGTTGGGATTGCCGGTCTTTGCAAAGCTCACAAAATATGAAAGCATGTACCTGCTGAGTTCTCTGTCGTAATCATCATAGAGTTTTGAGCCCGTCGGAATGTTTCCGTAGAGGTATACCTCTTCACCGCTGTGCCAGGGGCCGAGGCGCCCGTTTTCTTTGGTGAAATAATACTGATACGCAGGCACACCGTTTTTAACCTCCAAGCGATTTAGGCAGTGGTGAGGATAGTCAAAGAAAATGGCTCCCCAGATTTCCGCCCAGTATTCTCGCGCTTCCGCATCTGTGGATGCAGGGTAAAGAGCCAGAACCTCGTCGGAGTATTCCTTGAAATAATCGCGGACACGTCCCTCGTAGTTCTTCATGCTCGCATTTGAAAAAATAAGGAATGCGTCAGCCTCGTGTCGGTTGTAGCCGTGAAGGACGGCTTCTTCGTTGTATTCGCCTTCCATGTAATATTCGTAGGGAGTCTTACTGAGGGCATAGCCGTCCACGGTCATATGGTGCTGGGTTTCGGCTTCATCCACCAAATCCCCGGCATCAAGGGCACGAAGCTCCTCAATATTGCTGCAGCCGTGACGCTTCATAAGCTCTTTGCCGCTCTCGTATCCCTCCGAAAGAAGCCTGAAGGAATGAGTGGGGGCTACGGGTGCCACCGTTGAACTTTCCATGACCGCCCGCCTGAAAAGGCCCTTGGCAAGAGGCGAAACACACAATGCGCTTACGGATGCCGAACCTGCGGACTCACCGGCGAGGGTGACATTTTCGGGGTCGCCTCCGAAAGCCGCTATATTGTCTCTTACCCACTCAAGAGCTTTTATCTGGTCCAAAAGTCCGTAGTTGCCGGTGGTACCGCAAGCGGAAGCCTCAGCAAGTTCGGGAAGAGCCAGATAGCCGAACACTCCCAGTCGGTAGCCCATATTGACTACGATTACGCCTTCTTTGGCCAGTCCCTTACCACTGTAGTCGTCGTACCAGGGCTGACCCGTCTGCAGGGAACCGCCGTGAACATACACCACTACGGGAAGGTTCTCTCCGCCGCCCGCGGGCTTCCAGATGTTAATGTACAAAGAATCCTCACTTACGGGAGGAACATAATTGTCTTTAAGGGAAATCTTGTAGTCATGATACCCTATAATCTGCGCCAGTGAATTGTATAAAGGCGATTTGACCGGCTGCATGCTCATGGGGGCAAACTTGTCCGCAAGAAGCACTCCGCTCCAGTCATCCGGGTCTTCGGGCTCTTTCCACCTTAAGTCCCCTACAGGAGGCTTGGCATAGGGTATTCCTGCGTATATTTCCACAGTACCGTCTTCGGTGACTACTCCCTGAACCTTACCGTTTTTTACGGTAACAATGCCGGTCTTAACCGGGTTCTTGTAATCCACTGCGGTAACAGGTTTTGTGGGCGGCTTGGTAACAAAAAGAATCACGCAAAAACTTGCCACCCAGAAAAGATACATTAAAACCATCCTGAAGGTTCTTTTCTCTCTGCGACTCACATATGCGTAACAGTAGATTACGCTGATAATCAGAAGCATCACAAACCCGGGAAGAGTATTCTTACTAAGCTCCAGCAACGCAAGCATTATAAAGAGCGTCACACAAAAGACGGCTGTAAAGCCTGCAAGTGATTTTTTCTTTTTCATCTCTATCTCCTCTTTCATTAAATTTTATTATACTAAATTGTGCTTAACCTATTAATATACGGAGTATAAAGAAAAAATAAAAAAATCATAACAAAAGGGCACGCATTACGCGTGCCCCGCATTCACCAATAATTACCAGTCGCTGCCCCAGTCGGTTCCGCCGGAATCCCAGTCTGAGCCCGAATCCCAGTCATAATCGGAGTCCGAACTCCAGTCGGAAGCAGAACCCCATTCGGTTCTGTAATTGTCCTCATAAGCTTTGGAATCCTTAAACTCCGTAATGCCCGAATTCCAGCTGCCGCCGTTCCAGTTGTATTCGTAATCGGCAGGATGGTTCTGTATCTCTACCGGAAGGTAATCGTGATTAATGGAAGTGTAATCGTTGGAAAAGGTATCGTATTCATACCAGTCCCCATGATACGACACATACACATTACCATGGTCCGGCGCAACGTAATAGTGCGGCCTGTTGTATACCGAACCGGCGAGCAAAGAAACCACCAGCGTAAGTATCAGCAGTAAAACCGTAGGCTTTTTGAAATTAAAGAGATCCGCTATACTCTCCAGGAGCCATGAAGAAAGCTTGGGATGGTTCTGTTTGAACTGCCACTCGTTTCCTCTGTGCCTGTCAAGAATAATATGTGAGCCCAGACGATACAGCAGAGTCAGCCCTATCAGGATGCATAAAGTGTACACAATACCGATACCATACAAATGCACCCAGCCCAGTCCGAAAAGACCGCAAAACCACCAAAGACCGGTCTTGCCGCTTGGCACCCTCTTGCGCGAGCTTCCGCCGGAAGACGAACGACTGCCTGAATTGCGGGCCTTCTGATTAAGAATCTCGGACTTAAGCTTAAGATACAATTCGTTGACCGCATAAGCCTCGTCGGTGCCCCTGTAGCGAACCGCACGGGAACCGTCGTCTTTATTTTTATAAACCACAAACTCATTTCCGTCTTTGTAAATACCGAAAGCCCTGGGCTGTCTGTAGTCAATTCCGATAAAGAAGCGCGTGGTTTCATAAGGCGGGAGATTTCTCGCCCGGTACCAGCTCTCTAACTCCTCAATGGTCTTTGGAGTCCTGTCCACCGTTCTTTTGACATTGGTATTGGCGGCGCCGCAGTTGGGACACTTATCGGCTGTATCCTCAATCATCGCACCGCAGTATTCACATTTAATCTTCATGGCAGCACCTCCATGTATGTGTCGTTACGTCTTTATCTTGAAATCTTTTTAAAGTGTTCCCCGAATATTTCATCGAACTCTTTTTCCAGGTCTTTGTCAAAGACCGGCTTCTTCTCTTCCTGTGTGCATGCGCACATGCCTATGGCCATCACTGCACAAAGAAGGACGGCTGTTAATTTTTTAATCCTCATAACCCAAATTCCTTTCCCGGATTGTTTCTTATGAAATCATTTTACAATGTATAACCGAATCCTTCAAAATGCAATAGTGCAAAATAAGCAGGTTTAATTTATAAAACGAAGCGGCATGAAGTCTGCTCCATGCCGCCGCGAATATCCGTTATTCTGTTAACGTGAAAACTGAGAAATAAACTTCCACGCATTTTCGTTGGTGTGACGTCTGCATTCGTGTACCTGTCCGCTTACGCTGGCAAGAGCTGTCCTGCATACGCCGTCTTCGCTGTCGTAGTAGTTAACGGTAAGGATGCTGCCTCTGGATTCGTCGGGAATCTTCTCGACTCTGTCGCCGGGAATACCGTAGTTGGGGTCTGCCCAGTTTTCTTTGTCCGCAAAATCAAGACTTGCAAAGTCCTTGTTAACCTTATTGACGGAAGCAAGATAAGCTATACGGTCAATACCGTCCTGACCCTGCTTGGGAAGCTCTGTGAGGTGAGAAAGCTCGCCGCCGGAGTAGAACATGGGAACGCTTACGCTTGTATTAAAGCCGGGATCACCCATGGACATTCCGAACATATTGTTCTTAACGGGGAAAAGTGCCGATGCAGGTGCAAGTCCCGCAAACACTTGGGGGAACTGATGGAAGCAGTCCCAGGTCTTGCCGCTTCCCATGGAGAAGCCGGTAGCGTAGATGCGTTTCTCGTCGATATTGTATTTTTTCTTTAAATCTTCGATTATCTGAATGGCTTCTTCTGCGGGAACATCCTGATGGTTCTCTATGGATACAAAAAGAAAGCCGTATTTATGACATACTTCCCACCAGCCTGCCACAAAGGTAAGATACATGGAAGAATCTCCGCCGCCGTGGAAGCCTACCAGCAGAGGTGCGGGTCCCTTGTCGAAGGTGTCTTTGTTGTAGTAAGCAAAATAGCCTGCCTCGTGAGTTTCCGTGCCCTTATATTTGCCGAAGTTGGCCTTGGATGTTTTAACAACGGTGCTGCCTGCTTCCTCAACCATGTTAAGTGCTGCGAAATCGGGCTCGATTTCCATGTTGCCGCACCACATTTTGAACTTTCTTACGAAGGCCTTAAAGTCCTTCTCGTACTCGGCTTTATCCTTCACAAGAAGGTTCTGGGAATTCTTAAATGCTGCGTTAATCTCGGGGGAATTGCCCACGCTCAATATAGCGATGTCCTTTCTTTCGACATCGGGAGTTACGCTTAAACCTTCCATAGAACACATTGCGGGAGTAATCTCGCCGGGACCCCAAAGGTATTCACCGTCAATCTTCTTAAGAAGTGTGCGTGCCACATAATCCGCAGACTTGCCGAAGCTGTAGATGTCCGCTCTGAAAATGGCTCCGCGCATGAAATAACCCTTGAACTCACGGGTAAAGAAATCGGTAATCTCCACAAGACCGTCCTCGTAGTAAGGATTCATCTTAATCTCTGCAATCAAATCCTTGTAAAGCTCAACATCCGCCTTGTCCCATGCGCCTTCGCAGGTAGGGTAAACAAAAAGAACGCTTGAGTCATGGGCCGAAGCAATGTTTGAAAGTCCGGTTTCTTTGGCAAAAGAAACAGCCTCCTCCATGCTGCGCTTCTCCTCTTCGAATACCAGAAGAAGGGGAGCCCTGAAGCCGTAATTGTGAACCTTACCGTTAATCTCGGTGGCAGGCAGGTAACCCTTTACAAAGAATCTGTCGTACTTAATCTCCCAGCACTTGCCGCCGTCACTTAAAACCTTCACCGAAGGTCTCTCCATAATAGCCATAATATACCTCCAATACACATATTCGGTGAATTCCTCACCCCTGTCTCCGATTATATCCAAAAAATCGTCCCCGAAAAAGAAAAAGCGGCAAACAGCGCAACAGATGACCAGAAAAAAGCAAGAGCGCAGGATTTTGTGCCAATCCTGCGCTTAAAATCAAGTATTAATTGTTGCCGCGTTCTGCGTAGTCCTCATCAATTTCCGCTTTCCATGCACCGCCGCAGAAGGCTTCCGACATTTTTGCGGATTTGCAGCGTCTTACCTTGGAAACTGCTTTCTCAAGCACCGCATAGTTAAGAGCTGTACCTGCGGAGTCACATTTGTAATTGGCCGCGCGGTCATGGGAAATGCCCATGCTGCCTGCCACTTCGATAGCGTCGATATTGGCTCCCAGAAAAAGAAACTCCCAGTTATACTTTTCTTTTTTCTGCTCAATCATGCGCTTGATGTCCTTGAAAGTGTAACGCTTGCTGGCGTTCTCAAGGCCGTCTGTGGTGATGACGAATAAAGTCTTGGCGGGTCTGTCCTCTTCGCGGGCATATTTCTGAACCGTTCCGATGTGCTCAATAGCGCTGCCCACCGCATCCAAAAGGGCTGTGCAGCCTCTTACGTAATATTCGTCTTCGGTAAGCTTCTTAATCTTGGAAATGTCTGCTCTGTCATGGATTACGTCGCATCTGTCATCAAAAAGAACAGTGGATACGATCGCTTCGCCCTCTTCTTTTTGCTGCTTCTTAATCATTGAGTTGAAGCCGCCGATGGTGTCGGCTTCCAGTCCGCTCATGGAACCGCTTCTGTCAAGGATGAATACCAATTCTGTTAAATTCTCTTTCATATCAATTACCTCCGTAAAGTGTTGTTTTCTTGTTTCTGAGGTAATTGTATTGCAAAAAGAAACCGTTTATGTCTCCTCGCAGGCGACAATTCGTGACCGAAGGTTACGAACCGGGCAACGCGGCCTACCCTTCCACATCCCCGATGCACTCAACTCCGTGAGCAAAGAGAGCTTCGTTGATGATGTCAATGTCATAAGCTTCTTTTTCTATGAAGTACTGCACGATAACGTCCTGCTTGCTGCAGGGGGAAAGAGCAAGGCCGGCTCTCGACAAAAGGTCGCGGGTCTCGTCAAGGCTCAGCTCGAGAGCAATGGCAAAACAAAGCGCCGTAGGCTTGCTGGGGTTTCTGGTGGTGCCGCACTTAAGCTTGGAGAAGGCTTTACGGTTGATACAGGCTTTCTTTTGCAGTTCAACATCATTAATGCCCCGGTCATCTGCATAGGTGAATACAAGCTCCATGAAGGACTTGTCAAGGTTACTTACAACGTCATCAAGGCTCTTCTGAGGCTTCTGTGCCGCCACTGCGCCAAAAGAAATATTGGTCGGCATGGGCATCACAGAGCTTGCCGCTCCCACAAAAGCATCACAGGGAGCAGATTCCTTCATTGCCATTTTGGCAGATTTATTCTTTCTGGCAAAGCCAAACTTACGCTTCTCTACCGGCTCGGCCGCGACGAATTCCTCGGCGGCAAAACACACCGGCTCCTCATAATGCAGCGCAATATACTCATCCAGGTCCGCAAACCGCTCAGACAAAGAAACCCTCATGATATGATCTCTGTCACTCTCAAAAGCCATAACCGTTCCCCCTTACTCGTCATAGTCTTCCGTATCTATTCCAAAACCGTTGTTCAAAAGTTCGTTGTAGCGCATGTTGGCACGCTCCGCTTCCTTTTTGTTGCGCCAGGACTCAATATCACTGCAAATCGCCAGCATCTCGTCAACAATAAGTTCTGCGGACCTCGGCTTCACATAGTAAAGATACGCATTCATGCGCTCCATCGCCTTGGGACTGCCTAAGTTTTGAGCAATCTGCTCCCCAAGCTCCGCAGGAAATCCCAGTTTCTCTATATTTCTAACCAGTTCATAGCGGGCACGTGCCCATTCGTAACGACTATCCACTGTCAACCTCATAACATTCTTTTATGGCATTATCTTTATCAATTATAGTATATATGATATCATAATGGGAAGGAGGGTTAATACTATGTTTCAATTCTGGGGGGACGGTTCGGAACTGTCCAAAAGTCTCGTGGACGCCATCAAGGTTCGTGACACGAGCAATTTCAACTGGACTTTCATCTTTATTCTTGCGGTAGTTTTCTACATCTACTGGAGCAATATCCACAAAAAACAATATGACTTCATATACGCGGGCCTTGCTCTCTACGGAGTTCACTGGCTCTACGAAATCTGTAACGCTGTCATCGGCCACTTCGCAGGTTATCCGCTCTGGTCGGTGAGCAACGAATCCACCACTTTTATTCTTTTGATAGGCGTATGCTGGGAGCTTTCCATGATGTTCTCCATCGCCGGCATGATATCCCTTAAGATGCTTCCCGAGGACCGCTCCAAGCGTTATTTTACCAAGGGCGGCAAAAAAGGCATCAGCTGCAAACTGGTGGGCGCACTCGAAATGGCCCTTCTCTTTGCGCTTTTTGAATCATTTCTCGCAGGCACCTCCAATCACTCCTTTATATGGGTTTATAAATGGTGGGGCGTGCTTCCCGTATTTATTACCACTTACGTGCCTTTCTTTTTGGCATCCAATTACGTTCCCGATATGGAACCTGCCAAAAGAAAGCGTTTTCTCATATGCCTCTGGGGCCTCGTAGCTCTTCTTTTGATAGTTTTAATTCCCTTAGGCATCATATAAGCTTTTAAATTCAGAAAAGAAAGAAGGACTACAAATGGAACTCCGTGAAGTCACTTACCTCGCCATTGTGGTTCGAATTACCGTTTCCGTTATTCTGGGCGGTATTATCGGATTGGAGCGAGGACTTAAGAACAGGCCTGCCGGCCTCAGAACTTATATGCTGGTATCGGTAGGCTCCTGTTTAATAATGCTTACCAACCAATATGTCAATCAGGTATTTGCCACAGGCGACCCTGTACGAATGGGCGCTCAGGTAGTCAGCGGTATCGGTTTCCTGGGTGCAGGTACCATCGTTGTTACCAGACGTAATCAGATTAAAGGTCTTACCACCGCCGCCGGTCTTTGGGCCGCAGCTGCTGTAGGTCTTGCCATCGGTGTGGGTCTCTACGAAGCGGGAATTTTAAGCGGTCTTGTTATTTTTCTGGTACTTTCTTTGGTGCATCGCTGGGACAGTCAGATGCGCAAGACCTCCAAGGTTATGGAGATATATGTGGAATTGTCCAAGATTAACCTGGGAGATTTCATGAGAAAGGTGCGCGATATGGAGCTTGAAATCGATGACGTGAGAACCGAGCGTGACGGAGCTTTTGAAGAAGGCAAACACGCCTATATCCTGGTGCTTAAGTCCAAGCACAAAATCGACCACGAGAAGCTCTACTCCACCATTCGTGAAATCGACGGTGTTTCTTACGTGGAAGGTTTATAAGTTTAATACCGGCATTAAAATGCGGCAGAGGATTGAGTCCCCTGCCGCTTTCTTTATCTTGCTTTATGTGTCATTTTGTAAAAAGGATAGCCGAATCTGTAGCCCAGAAACTTAAGCTTTTTCTTGAAGTCCATGTGTTTGAACAGTTTCTTGCCCAGGTCGCAGGACCATTTGTAGAGGCAGTTAAGTTCCGCTTTGGATTCCTCCGTCGCTGCTTTGCCGGTATAAATAAGGACTTCTCCGCAAGGAACTCCCCATTTGCTCACGGCATATTTGTATTTGCCCTGTTCCATGAGCTTCTCGGTAGTAACGAGCTTGGTCTCTATAGTCTTAAGAGTGTAGGTGCTGAAATTGCACCTCGTAATGCTGTTCTTGGAAATGGTCTGATTAAGCACTATGAAATCCGTGGCGTAAATTCTGTTGCAGCGCTTCAAAAGGTCCGCCATTATAAACTCATCCTCGGCTCTTCTCAAATCATCGGGATACCTTAAGCCTTCCCATACATGCCTCTTGTAAAGCTTCCCCCAGTTAACCACAAAAAGGGGAACTCCGATTTTCTCAAAAGAAGCCTCCCAGTATTCATCCCCGGTAATAACCCTGTTTCTGATATAATCAGGCATTTTGTTGTCAGTGACCACTTCGCCGTCCTCTGACACTCTTATGAAGCTTCCCAGCACAAAATCGGCGTCATATTCTTCAATGGCATCAAGCATGTGCTTAAGGCTACCGGGTGTCATGACATCGTCGTCGTCCAAAAAGCAAATATAATCGCCGCGGGCATTATCAATTCCCACATTTCTGGCTCTTGAAAGCCCCGCATTTTCCTGATGAATAACCCTTACATTTTGAAATTTTTCAGCGTAGTCGTTGCAGATATCCAAAGAACGGTCCGTACTTCCGTCATCCACAATTATGACTTCGGAATCAACGTCCTTTTGACCCAGAATACTGTCTATAGCCCTTCCTATGAAGTCTTCTCTGTTATACACAGTAATAATGACCGATATGAGACGGCCCATATCCCCGAGTTTCATATTCAACTGTCCTTTTTCACTATTATTTCCTAATCAACTCTTCCACAGCGTAGCCATGATTACGGGTCTACATTCATAATCCTCAATTATGATTTAATTATACTGCATCTTTTTTCAGCGCAAATATTCTTTTGTCAATCGGATAGCCTCCTGCAAAATTCCGATATTGTGCAGGGTATCTTTCGTTTCCAAAGAATGATTGGCATCCTCGTAAATATGCAGGCTGACACCGTTCTCCTCTGCCTTAACTCTCATAGCGGCGGTGTCCGCAATAGGGTCCCCGGAGCCTGTAAAAGCAATAGCCCCTCTTATGCCGTAATCATAGGTCTCAAGCACCGGCGTGTACCACACATGTCTTGCCTTAACCTTGTGCTCCGACGCATACCTGGCACCCATAAGGGTTCCGAAGCTCTTGCCTATGAATACAACTTCCGTGTACTGAGAAAAGTCAATCTTGTCTAACGTCTCCTCAGTCTTCGCATATGCCTTCTCCGAAGCCTCCGCCATTTCGGCATCCAAATACCTGATGCCGTTAAAGCACTCAAGATAATCCACATGCTGAATATCATAGCCCTTCTCAAGCGCCAGCTTGGTTCCGTAATAAAGCAAGGGTTTATCCTTATGATAGCCGGTTCCCGGCAGTATGATTGCGAGTTTTTTGGAATTCATACCTTTGTCCCCCCTGTATTCGCACGAATGCAAAAAAGAAACCTTTTTCCAATAATACCACTTTCTTTGGCCCCATAAAATATGCTATTGTGAATTCAAGGGTTACATTTAAGAGAAGGGAGACTGCTTATGTCACAATTCAGCGATATGATACGAAAAGCCTTCGGTGAGGGCGATGCCAAGAGAGATGCCGGTCTTATGACGCCCGCCGGCGTTAAGCGTTTTGACAATATTTCCTACGGGGCACATCCCACTTGGAATCTTCTGGACGTTTACCGTCCCCGCAAGGCCAAAGAACCCCCCCTCCCCGTCATAGCAATCGTGCACGGCGGAGCCTGGGTATACGGAGACAAAGAAGTTTATCAGTACTACGGAATGAGTCTTGCGGAGCGTGGTTTTGCGGTGGTGAATTTCTCATACCGCCTGGCGCCCGAATTTAAGTATCCTTCCGCCATAGAAGATATCTGCGCCGTATTCCGCTGGATATTTGCCAACGCAGATACATATCATTTCGACACCGACAATCTTTTCGCAGTGGGCGATTCTGCCGGTGCTCATTTACTCACGATTTTCTCGGGTCTCATCACTAATCCCGAATACAAAAAAGCCTTAAAGGCCGAATATCCCAAGGCTAAGCTGACACTGCCTAAAGGCATGCACCTGAATGCCGTGGCTCTAAACTGCGGCAAATACGACCTAGGCAATGACAAAGATCTGGACGAAAACTCCAAACACCTCTTGAAGGACCTTCTTCCCAAGGGCGGCACCAAGGCGGAGCGTGCTCTTGTGAATGCTGTCACTGTGGTGACGGAGAAGTTTCCGCCTTCTTTTGTCATGACCTGTCCCGGCGATACCATGCGCCTGCAAGCCAAGGTTATCGCAAGTGCGTTAAACGACAGCTCGGTTTCTTTTGCCTACCGCTTCTACGGCAGTAAAAAGAATCCGCTCTACCACGTCTTCCACTGCAACATGAAGCAGCCGGAAGCCGCCAAATGCAACGACGACGAATGCGCATTCTTCCGCGAATGGATAAAGGGTTGAGCCTAGGCTCAACCCTTACTTACTTCAAGATAATTCTCAATTGCATTGTGGAATTCTTTTTCCGCTTTATCTATGGACTTGCCTTGAAAATTCACGGCTTCCTGCAACCCGACAACATGCCCCACGTAGCGCTTGTCCTTCTGGTCAAAGCCAATCGTGGCGCGAAACCCCTTGTATTCCACCAAAAAACTTACCACCTCAATAACCTGTTACCCTTTCCCGGGAGCAAACACTTTCTCCCGTATAATCCCAATCAAACCGGCATCCGCCGGCAACCATTCTACCTCTTCCAGATGCTCCTCAGTCAGCCACTTAGCAGCCTCATGCTCCTTGAGCACCAAATCCCCTTTAATAATATTACATAAAAAACAATCCATCGACAAGTGAAACTTCGGATAATCGTACTCCACCGTATCAATCAGCTCGCCGACTTCAATCTCCGTATCCAGTTCCTCACGAATCTCCCTCTTAAGGGCCTCCTCGGGCGTCTCCCCCTCTTCAATCTTTCCTCCGGGAAACTCCCATCCTCCCTTAAACTCTCCGTAACCCCTCTCGGTCGCGAAGATGATGGGCTCATTTTTATCATTAACCGCCGTGATGATGGCGGCGACTACGCGGATGGTTTTCAT
>CAMNCH010000071.1 GCA_946534145.1 uncultured Lachnospiraceae bacterium | reverse complement strand
GAGGGCGAAGAACTTCCCAATGAAGTCAATCCCAAGATTTACAATTCCGGTCTTGTTACAGTCGGTGAAAAGAGTATTATTCCTCCGAACGTTCATATCGGTAAGAACAGTGTGGTATTCGGTGAAACCGAGGCCGCAGATTATCCCGATGGATACTTAAAGAGCGGCGGAACACTTATAAAGGCAGGTGACGAGTCATGAGAGCGATAGGTATTGTATTGGCCGGCGGATCCAGCCATCGTATGAAAGAACTTGTATCCAGACGCGCGGTAGCTGCAATGCCCGTTGCCGGAAGTTACAGAAGTATTGACTTTGTACTCAGTAACATGTCCAATTCCCACATTCAAAAGGTAGGTGTTTTCACCCAGTATAATGCAGGCAGTTTAAACGAACACTTAAGCTCCTCGAAATGGTGGGATTTCGGCCGTAAGCAGGGAGGTCTCTTTGTTTTCACTCCCGCGGTTACAGCCGAGAACAACTTCTGGTACAGAGGTACCGCAGACGCTATTTTCCAGAATCTTTCTTTTCTTAAGAACAGTCACGAGCCTTACGTTGTAATCGCTTCCGCAGACTGCATCTACAAGATGGATTACAATAAACTTCTGGAATACCATATTAACAAAAAAGCAGACATCACCGTAGTATGCCGTGATGCGGACGACCTTCGCGACATCGATCGTTTCGGTACCATCAAGATGAACGAAGAATACCGTATCGAGGAATTTGAGGAGAAACCCGTAGTGGCGAAAACCTCCACCATTTCCTGCGGTATTTACGTAATCAGAAGACGCGCCCTTATAGAGATGATAGAGAAGTGCGCTTCCGAAGACCGTTACGATTTCGTGCGCGACGTTCTTATCAGGATGAAGGACATTAAGAAGATTTACGGTTACAAAATATCCGAATACTGGCGTAACATTGCCAGCCTTGAGGACTATTTCTACACCAACATGGACTTCTTAAAACCCGAAATAAGGAACTACTTCTTTAAACAGTATCCGGACATTTACTCCAAGGTTGACGACCTTCCTCCCGCCAAATACAACGTGGGTGCGCAGGTTCGCAACTGCCTTATTTCCAGCGGTACCATCGTTAACGGTGTGATAGAGGACTCCGTTATTTTCAAAGAAACATACATCGGCAATAACTGTGTAATCAAGAACTCCATTATTCTTAACGATGTTTACATCGGCGACAATTCTTACATAGAGAACTGCATCGTCGAGAGCCACGGCACCGTAAGGGCCAATTCCTATTACAAGGGTGAGGGCGCCATCAGAGTTGTTATCGAAGACAACGACAGATTTATAATGTAGGTTTTATGGGGCTGCGCCGGGTGCGCAGCCCATTCTTGCGTTAATCCGGCCGTTTTTGTATAATGGTTGCGATTAACAGGAGATACAGAAATGATTATTATTGCAGGCCTGGGCAATCCCGGCAAAGATTATGAAAACACCCGCCACAATGCGGGCTTTATGACAATAGACGCTCTTTCGCGAAAGTACGGAATAGATGTAAGCGAAAAAAAGCACAAGGCATTAATCGGCAAAGGCGTAATCGAAGGACACAAAGTCATTCTTGCCAAGCCTCAGACGTTTATGAACAACAGCGGTGAGAGTTTAAGGGAACTCACCGATTACTACAAGCCCGACATTGAGACGGAACTTATAGTTATTTATGACGACATTACCCTTGATGTAGGCGGCTTAAGAGTCAGAAAGAAAGGCTCCGCAGGCGGCCACAACGGTATGAAGAGCATTATTTCACACCTTGGTACCACAGACTTTCAGCGTATTCGCGTGGGCATAGGCGAGAAGCCTCCCCGCATGGACCTGGCTGACTGGGTGCTCGGCCACTTTTACAAAGAAGATGCAGAGCCCCTTCGTGACGCCATAGACGAGGCCATTACGGCAGCAGTCATGATGCTTAACGGCGAAGTGGACGAAGCCATGAACAAATATAACCGCAAGGTTGACAGGAACAAAGAATGAGAGCATTAACAGGGCCTCTTGACAGCCTTTCGGGAATAACCGAAGCGAAGGCTGTATTACAAAAGAAAAAGGCAGTTTCGGTCACGGGCTGTGTGGATTCCCAGAAGTGGAACATGGCATTTGCCCTCTCCGAAAGCTTTTCCAATAAAGTGATAGTTACGTACAGTGACGTCCGCGTAAAAGAAATATACGAGGACTACAGGATGTACGATAAAAACGTGCGCATGTATCCGGCCAAAGACGCTATTTTCTACCAGGCCGATGTCCACGGCAATAAGATTACAAGAGACAGAATCACCTGTCTTAAAAGGCTGCTCATGGGTCTTCCCTGCACCCTCATAACCACCTTCGGCGGCCTTATGAATGCGGGAGCGGGCCTTGATGTATTAAAAAACAGTCTTATTAAAATTTCGGTAAATGCGGAAGTATCCGAGCATGAGCTTGTCAAAAAGCTCTGTGCCCTGGGATACGAGAAGACCTATCAGGTCGAAGCGGGCGGCCAGTTCTCGGTGCGCGGCGGCATTATCGATATCTTTGATTTCACCGAAGAGAATCCATACAGAATAGAACTCTGGGGCGATGAGGTAAGCTCCGTCAGGAGCTTTGACGTTCAGAGCCAGCGTTCCATTGAGCGCCTTGAGAGTATTACGGTTTATCCCGCAACGGAGCTTCCTCTTACCGAGGACGACCTTCTTGGGGGATTAACGGGCATAGAAGCGGATACGAAGGCCTGTGTAGCCAAATTCAGAAAGGCAGGCAAGCCCGAAGAAGCCCACAGACTGGAAGTCATGTTCGAGGAAGTGAGGGAGCAGATTACCGAGCTTCCCTGGACCTTCAACGCCGACGGCTATTTAAAGTATTTCTTCAAGGATTCTTTGTCCGTATGCGATTACATGAAGAATGCTCTTTTTGTCCTCGATGAGCCCTCCCGTATCAAGGAGCATGCCGAGGGGGTGGAGCTTGAGTTCAAAGAAAGCATGAAGGCCCGTCTTGAAAAGGGCTACAGCCTTCCCGGTCAGACCGACATTCTGATAGAAAGCGCTGCGATTTATGCAAAACTTTCTCAGGAAAGTCTTCTTTTGATAAGCACTATGCCCGTCAAAGGCTTTTCGATTAAGCCCGAATACACCATGGGCATTACCGCAAGAAGCATTCCTTCTTACAACAACAGTTTCAATGAACTTGTAAGAGATTTAAATTCCTATAAAAAGCGTAAGTACAAAGTACTGATTCTTTCGGGCTCCCGTTCCCGTGCGGAACGTATTGCCGACAATCTTAAGGACGAGGGAGTGACCGCTTTCTTTTCCGAGGACCGCAATCACGAGATGCAGAGCGGCGAAATAATGACCATGTACGGCCGCGTGTTAAAGGGCTTTGAGTATCCCGATATCGGCTTTGTGGTTATTTCGGAAAGTGACATTTTCAGTGAGGTTAAAAAGAAAAAGCGCAAGAAGCGCTACGAATCCGAAGGCAGCAAAGTCCGTGACTTTAACGACCTTCAGATAGGCGACTATGTGGTGCACGAATCCTTTGGTATCGGTGTCTACAAGGGCATCGAGAAGGTGGAAGTTGACAAGGTTGCCAAGGACTACATGCGTATAGAATACAGGGACGGAGGCGTGCTGTATGTGCCCGCCACCGCTCTTGACGTTATCATGAAATATGCTTCGGCCGACGCCAAAAAGCCGAAGATTAACAAACTCGGCACCAAAGAATGGGAGAACACCACCGGCAAGGTTAAGACCGCGGTCAACGAAGTGGCTGAGGAACTGGTGACCCTGTATGCCGCCCGTCGCGACAGAGAGGGCTATGTATTCTCGGCTGATACGCCCTGGCAGCGTGAATTTGAGGAAAGCTTCCCCTACGAAGAAACGGGCGACCAGCTTGAGGCCATCGAAGCCACCAAGGCGGACATGCAGAGCACCAAGATTATGGACCGCCTCATCTGCGGTGACGTGGGCTTTGGCAAGACCGAAATAGCCATAAGAGCCGCTTTCAAGGCTGTTCAGGACGGCAAGCAGGTGGCCTTCCTCGTGCCCACCACCATTTTGGCACAGCAGCACTTTAATACCTTCAGCGAAAGAATGAGGGACTTCCCCGTGAAAGTCGCTCTCTTAAGCCGCTTTGTGCCCAAATCCGAGCAGAACAAAACTATCGATGACCTTAAAAAGGGCATGGTGGACATCGTAATCGGAACCCACAGAATGCTCTCCGCGGATATTAAATTCAAGGACCTGGGACTTCTCATAATCGACGAGGAGCAGCGCTTCGGTGTAACGCACAAAGAAAAAATAAAGCACATAAAAGAAGACGTGGACGTTTTAACGCTTACCGCCACTCCCATTCCCAGAACCCTTCACATGAGCCTTGTGGGCATAAGAGATATGAGCCTGCTTGAAGAGGCTCCCGGTGACAGACTGCCCATCCAGACTTATGTCTGCGAGTACAATCCCGAAATGGTGAGAGAGGCCATCAACCGTGAACTTTCCAGAAATGGGCAGGTCTACTACGTATACAACAGGGTCAATAACATTGCGGAAATAACTGCGGGCATTCAGGCACTTGTGCCCGATGCCAATGTTGCTTTTGCCCACGGACAGATGAAAGAATCCGAGATAGAGCGTATTATGTACGACTTTATCAAGGGCGACATAGATGTACTGGTGGCTACCACCATTATCGAGACAGGTATCGACATTCCCAACGTCAATACCATGATTATTCATGACTCCGACAGGCTCGGACTGTCACAGTTATATCAGCTTCGCGGCCGCGTGGGTCGTTCCAACAGGACGGCGTACGCTTTCCTCATGTACAAGCGCGACAAAATTCTTGAGGAAGTTGCGGAGAAACGTCTTCAGACCATTCGTGAGTTTACGGACCTCGGAAGCGGCTACAAGATTGCCATGCGCGACCTTGAGATTCGCGGCGCCGGCAATATTCTCGGCATGAGCCAGCACGGTCACCTTGCGGCAGTCGGTTACGATCTGTACTGCAAGATGCTTAACAAAGCTGTCCTCACCAAAAAAGGCGAGTCCGTCACCGAGGACTTTACCACCCTTGCGGACCTTGATGTGGATGCGTTTATTCCTTCGGAGTACATTCTTAACGAAATTCAGAAGCTCGACACTTACAAGAGAATCGCCGCCCTTGAGACCAAAGAAGAAGTACGTGACATGCGTGACGAGTTAAAGGACCGCTTCGGCACCGTTCCCAAAGCCTGCGAGAACCTTTTAAGAATATCCGAAATCCGCTTTACCGCCCATAAACTGGGCATTACGGAGATTCGCGGCCGAAACGGAGAGATATCCATTACGTTCAAGCCGGATGCAGACATAAGGGTTGAGAACATCGGAGCGCTTTTAAGCCGTCATGTCAAGCACCTGACCTTCTTTGCAAAGACTGTTCCCCCTGTATTTACATATACCTACAGGCCGGTTGGAGCAGTGGGTCCCGATGAGAATCTTCTTTTGGAGAAAACCGAAGAAATAATATCTGAAATGACAGAATATTTGCTGTGAAAAAAACAGTTGTTATATTAATTGGTTAATTAGAAAAATGTAGTATAAATAAGAAATTTATATTGCCGTACTGTCGGAAACTTGATAGAATGACTCTTGGAGCGCATTTTTGAGGGGTGGGTTTAAGTGAAAAGAGTAGAGTTTAACGAAATTGTCAAACATATTGCTCTTCTTGGCCAATTGGGGCTTTCTATTATCATGCCGCTTCTTTTGTGTATCGCACTGTGCTGGTATCTGACGACCTATCGGAATGTAGGTTACTGGGTATATATCCCCGGCTTCATTCTCGGACTCGGAGGCTCGGCCATGACAGTGTACAAATTCTATCTTTCAGAAATTCGCAAGACCAAAAAAGAAGAAAAAAAGAGCGTGTCCTTCAACAGACACGAGTAATTGGAGCAAGTTATGGGTAAATTGCTGGACAGGCTTCAGCCTGCGGTGAAAAAAGAAACCAAAAACGTCTTTCTCTACACGCTTATCGGCTGTGTAATTATGATAGCGGCTGTTTTTGTGTTACACAAATGGTTTTGGCCCGAACTGTTTCCCTTTGACTACACGGTATTTATCGGGGCTGCGGGCGGCCTTATTATAGCCGTGCTTAACTTCTTTTTAATGGCGCTGACGGTTCAGGCCGTTACCGCCGAAGAAGACGACAAAAATGCCACCGAAATCATGAAGAAAAGCTTCAGGAAGAGAAAAGCCTTACAGCTTTTATGGTGTGTGGCGGCATTTGCCATACCCGCTGTTTTTTGGCCGGCGGGGATTCTTCCCCTTCTTTTTCCGAGTGCCGGTATCAAAATAAAAGGAATAATCGAACAAAAAAAATACATAAGACAGGAGGTGGAGCAAAAGCAAGATGGATGTCAGTGATAAAATTGTAGGCCCTAAAGTCTACTGGGAACTTCCTGTGGACATTCCTGTGCTTGGAAGGTTTCATATCACCGAAACGATGGTTGTAAGCTGGATAGTAATGCTTATCATCACATTGCTGTGCATATGGCTTACTCACAATCTTAAGGTCAAAGACGTTTCCAAGAAACAGGCATTTGCGGAAATGCTGGTAGAAACAGCCGATAAGTTTGTAATCGGCAATATGGGCGAAAAATTTGCTTACTTTGTTCCCTTTGTGGCGGCATTGTTTGCAACCAGTGTGGTATCCAACCTAATCAGCCTGACCGGGGTATTCAGAAGCCCCACGGCGGATTTGAATACCGAAGCATCCTGGGCGTTGGTGGTATTTACCATGATTACGGCCCAGAAGATTAAGGCGGGCGGCTTTGGCGGATACCTTAAGGGATTTACGCAGCCAATACCTGTTTTGACTCCCTTTAACGTATTGTCCGAACTTGCTACTCCCATCAGTATGGCTTGCCGTCACTTCGGTAACATACTTTCGGGTTTCGTAATCAACATTCTGATTTACGCAGCACTCGCTGTTGCAGGTTCCAAGCTGCTTGGGTTAATCCCATTTGTAGCCAATACCGCTTTACAGAACATACCCATCTTAAGCGTGGGTCTTCCGGCGATATTATCGGTTTATTTTGACTGGTTCTCCGGAGTAATGCAGGCATACATTTTCTGTATGCTCACAACAATGTATATTGCAAATGCCGCAGAAGGCTAATTATTATTTCTTTTTCTTAAGGAGGAAAAAATTTATGGATATGACAGTACTTGCTAAAGGTATAGCACTTGCAGGATGCGCAATCGGTGCCGGACTTGCACTTATCGCCGGTATCGGACCCGGTATTGGTGAAGGTAACGCCGTTGCCAAGGCTCTTGAAGCCATCGGACGTCAGCCCGAATGTAAGGGTTCCGTTACATCTACCATGTTACTTGGTTGTGCCGTTGCCGAAACAACAGGTATTTACGGTTTCGTTACAGGTCTGCTTCTTATTTTCGTAGCACCCGGCTCATTCATGAAGTTCTTAGGTTAACTCGTTTAGGAGGTTATCAGCTTGAAGATACAGGACTTAGTTACTATCGATCCTTGGGTCCTCTTAGCACAGTTACTTAACCTTTTTATCCAAGTGATGCTTATTAAGAAGTTTCTTTTTAAACCCATACGCGAGGTTTTAGCCAAGCGTAAAGCCATGGCAGATGCAGAAATTGCCGATGCCACCAGGGCCAAAGAAGAAGCAGAAAGCTTAAAGAGCGAATACGAAGCCAGCATGAAACAGGCCCGCGACAAGGCCAACGACATCCTGGCTACAGCTCAGAAATCCGCTGCACAGCAGAGCGAAGAGATTATCCGCGAAGCCAATGCTCAGGCAGTTTCCATTAAGAGCAAGGCAGAAAGAGACATCGAACAGGAAAGACGCAAAGCTGTCAACGAGATTAAGGATGAAATCGGTGATATGGCTATGGAGATTGCGGGTAAGGTTATCGAAAGAGAACTTAACGCAAATGACCATGAGAAATTGATAGATGAATTTATCAATAAAGTAGGAGAAGAGTCATGACGGAACATGCCAGAGTTTATGGTGGCAGTCTGTATGACTTGGCTTCCGAAGAAAAGCTTACAGACGCCATTTTGGAGCAGATGCAGGAAATTAGACAGATTTTCAGGGACAATCCCGATTATCTGAGACTTCTTTCGGAACCGGCGGTTAAGAAAGAAGAGCGTATCGATCTTATAGAGAAGGCCTTCGGTGCCGATGCTGAGAGGTACCTTGTTAATTTCCTTAAACTTCTTTGTGAAAAGAATCTGTTACGCGAATACGAAGGATGTACGGAAGAATTCACCAAGAGGTACAATGCCGACCACGGAATAGCAGAAGCGGTTGTTACAAGCGCTGTTGAGCTTACCGAGGAAAAGAAAAAGGCACTAAAAGACAAGCTTGAAAAGGTGAGCGGTAAGACCGTTTCACTGGTAACGAAGGTTAATCCCGCAGTTGTAGCGGGTCTTAAGGTCGAGATCGAGGGAGTGGAGATAGACGGAACCGTAAGCGGACGTCTTAACGAAATTTCCAAGAGAATAAACGACACGATACTATAAGGATGGAATGGAATTATGCAATTAAAACCAGAAGAGATATCCAAGGTCATCCGTAGCCAGATAAAATATTATGAGAACACTCTTCAGCAGAATGAGACAGGTACCATTCTTAACGTAGGTGACGGTATTGCGAGAGCAAGCGGACTCGTTAAGTGTATGGCGGGCGAACTCCTGGAATTTGAGGACGGAAGCTTCGGTATGGCTCAGAACCTTGAAGAAAACAGTGTTTCCATCGTATTGTTCGGTTCAGATGAGAACATAGGTGAAGGACAGACCGTTAAGCGTACCGGTAAGGTTGTATCCGTGCCGGTCGGAGAAGCTATGATTGGCCGTGTTGTTAATGCTCTCGGCCAGCCTATTGACGGAGCGGGCCCCATCGATACAACGGAATTCCGTGCGATCGAGTCAAACGCTCCCGGTATTTGTGAAAGACAGTCAGTATTTGAACCCCTGCAGACAGGTATCAAGGCTATCGACTCCATGATTCCCATCGGACGTGGCCAGCGTGAGCTTATCATCGGCGACCGACAGACAGGTAAGACTACCATAGCCACCGATACCATCATCAACCAGAAGGGTAAAGATGTTATTTGTATCTATGTAGCTATCGGACAGAAGCGTTCCACAGTCACCAACCTTGTTGAGAACCTCACCAAGAACGGTGCTATGGACTACACAATCGTTGTAGCGGCTACCGCATCCGAAGCAAGCCCTCTTCAGTACATCGCTCCTTATTCGGGCTGTGCTATGGGCGAATATTTCATGACCAAAGGCAAACACGTTTTGGTAATTTACGATGACTTAAGTAAGCATGCGGTTGCATATCGTGCACTCTCCTTGCTTATCCGTCGTCCCCCCGGACGTGAAGCTTATCCCGGAGACGTTTTCTACCTCCACTCAAGACTTCTTGAGCGTGCGGCCAAGATGGATGCCGAACACGGCGGCGGTTCCCTTACCGCTCTTCCCATCATTGAGACCCAGGCAGGCGACGTATCCGCATATATCCCTACCAACGTTATTTCCATTACCGACGGACAGATATTCCTTGAGACCGAGCTTTTCCACTCAGGCGTTATGCCTGCGGTTAACCCCGGTATCTCGGTATCCCGTGTAGGCGGTAACGCACAGATCAAGGCTATGAAGAAGGTAGCCGGAACCTTAAAGCTTATTTACTCCCAGTACAGAGAGTTACAAAGCTTTGCTCAGTTCGGATCCGACCTTGATGCCGATACAAAGGCTCGTCTCGATCAGGGTGCAAGAATCGTGGAAGTACTCAAGCAGAACCAGAACTCTCCCATCCCCGTAGAGAAGCAGATTGCCATTATCTACGCGGTTACCAAGAATATTCTTTCGAGAGTTGCAGTTACCGACGTTAAAGAATATGAGGCAGGCCTTTACACCTTCCTTGATACCGATACCGACGGTGTTGCATTCATGAATGCGGTAAGAGAGACAGGCAAACTTGAAGAAGAAACCGAAGCACACTTAAAGAGCGCTTTGGAAGCATATACGGAAGATTTTGTAAAAGCACATACGGCTTGATAAAGGAGGACACACATGGCTGCTAACATGAAAGCGGTAAAGCTGCGTATCAAGAGTGTCCAGAACACCATGCAGATTACCAAAGCAATGGAACTTGTAGCATCCTCCAAACTCCGCAGAGCCAAGGAACGTTCCGAAATCTGCCGTCCCTACTTTAAAGAACTTTATTCCACACTTCAGAAGATTGCCACGGGCAACACGGATTTTTCTTCCGACTTCGCCTCAGAAGCAACCAATGACAAAGTGTGTTATGTAGTAATCGCCGGTGACCGAGGTCTTGCAGGCGGCTACAACTCCAACCTCTTTAAATGTATGGAGGCCGATTCCAAAGGTAAGGACTACTCGGTTCTTCCCATCGGTAAAAAGGCAGTAGAATATTTCAAAAGAAGAAAGGTCGAAATCATCACCGAGAACTTCAATGAGATTGCTCCGGTGAACATAGGTGACTGTTTCGAAATCAGCAATCTGCTGTGCAAAGAATACAAAGCCGGTAACTTCGGCACCCTTAAACTGGTGTACACCGAATTTGTATCGATGCTTTCCCAGCAGCCTCACGCAGTAAGCGTGTTACCTTTAACCGACCTTGTGGGTGATGCACCCGTTGAACCCGTCAAGAACCTGATTCTTTACGAGCCCGACTCCACCGAAGTATTCGACGCAATCGTTCCCGAATATGTGGCAGGCGTTATCTACGGCGCCGTTTGCGATTCCCTTGCCAGTGAGCAGGCGGCCAGACGTACCGCCATGGAATCCGCCACATCCAATGCCGAAGAAATGATAGAGACTCTGAACCTTCACTACAACAGAGCCCGTCAGGCAAGCATTACGCAGGAGATTACCGAAATTGTCGGAGGTGCTGAAGGACTGTAGCACTTTTTAACTAATAATCACAAAGGAGATTCGTAAATGAGCGAGAAACACATTGGCGAGATTGTTCAGGTAACAGGACCTGTTCTTGACATCAAGTTTGGTCACGACGAGTTGCCCGCACTTTTAAACGCCATTGAAATCGATAACAACGGTAAGAAGCTTACCGCCGAAGTTGCTCAGCAGGTCGGAGACAACGTGGTTCGTTGTATCGCAATGAATTCCACCGACGGACTTGTGCGCGGCACCAAAGCGGTAGATACCGGCGCGCCCATCATGGTTCCCGTAGGCGAAGAGTGCCTCGGACGTGTATTTAACCTCTTAGGCGACCCCGTTGACAACTTACCCGCTCCCGAAGCCAAAGAAAAATGGTCGATTCACCGTCCCGCACCCGCTTACGAAGAGCAGGCTTCTTCAACCGAGATTCTGGAAACCGGTATCAAGGTTGTAGACCTTATTTGTCCTTACGCAAAGGGTGGTAAGGTTGGTTTGTTCGGCGGTGCCGGCGTAGGTAAGACCGTTTTGATTCAGGAGCTTATCCACAACGTTGCTACAGAGCACGGCGGATATTCCATCTTCACAGGCGTTGGTGAACGTACCCGTGAAGGTAACGATATGTACAACGAAATGAAGGAGTCCGGAGTTCTTTCCAAGACCGCCTTGGTATACGGTCAGATGAACGAGCCTCCGGGAGCACGTATGAGAGTAGGTCTTTCCGGACTTACCATGGCTGAATACTTCCGTGATGTTAAGAATCAGGACGTGCTTCTTTTCATTGATAACATATTCAGATTTACTCAGGCAGGTTCAGAGGTTTCCACACTTCTCGGACGTATGCCTTCAGCCGTAGGTTATCAGCCTACACTGGCTACAGATATGGGTACTCTTCAGGAGCGTATTACATCCACCAGAAAAGGTTCCATTACCTCCATTCAGGCCGTATACGTACCTGCGGACGACTTAACCGACCCTGCACCCGCTACAACATTTACTCACCTGGACGCTACCACCGTTCTTTCCCGTGATATCGCCTCCATGGGTATTTATCCCGCAGTTGATCCTCTTGATTCCACCTCCCGTATCCTTACACCCGAGGTTGTAGGTCAGGAGCACTACGAGGTAGCAAGAGGTGTTCAGAGAGTTCTTCAGAGATACAAAGAACTTCAGGATATCATCGCCATCATGGGTATGGACGAACTTTCCGAAGAAGATAAGTTAACCGTTAACCGTGCCCGTAAGGTTCAGCGTTTCCTGTCACAGAGCTTCTCGGTTGCAGAACAGTTTACCGGTCTTGAAGGTAAGTATGTTCCCCTTAAAGAGACACTTCGCGGCTTCAGAATGATTCTTGACGGCGAATGCGATGAAATCCCCGAGAGCTGCTTCCTTATGGCAGGTACAATCGACGATGTACTCGAAAAAGCAAAGAACATGTAAAGGAGGCTGTCTATGACGACATTTCCGTTACGAATCGGTACACCGGACGGCTTACTTTTTGAAGGTAATGTGGAACGGGTTATGTGCCGAAGCATTACCGGCGACCTTGCCATTCTGGCAGGCCACACCAATTTCTGCACCGCCCTCGGAATGGGGGAAGCCTATATTATCGATGAAGAAGGCAAAAAGCGCCGTGCAGCCTGCATAGGCGGCATGATTACCATGATGGACGGCGAATGCCACCTTCTCGCCACCACCTGGGAGTGGGCCGATGACATCGACAAAGAACGTGCGGAAGCAGCCAAAAAGAAGGCTGAGGAAATCCTAGCCCGCGACAATCTTTCCGATAAAGAAATAAGACTCGCCGAAGCCAAACTTCACAGAGCTCTTGTAAGAATCGGTGTAAAAGAATAACTGATTAAGCCCGGAGCAATTGCTTCGGGCTT
>CAMNCH010000070.1 GCA_946534145.1 uncultured Lachnospiraceae bacterium | reverse complement strand
CCGGCAGATGCAAAAAGAATATCGGAGATATATGCCCCGTATGTTACGAACACATCAATTTCTTTTGAGCTTACGGCACCGGGTGAGGATGAAATGCGGTCACGCATAGAAAACACACTAAAGGATTACCCGTATATTGTTGCGGAGGATGATGACGGCGTGGTACGCGGCTATGCTTATGTCGGCAAATTCCGTGTGAGAGCGGCCTATATTCACTGCGCCGAGACTTCCATTTATGTAGATTCCGAATACAGACAGTCGGGAATCGGCAGAGCCTTGTATGAAGAATTGGAAAAAAGAGTTCTGAAGCAGAATGTATACGTTTTATTTGCAGGTATCACCTATACCGAAAAAGAAAGCGACCCCTACGTAAACGATGACAGCATCAGATTCCATAAGAAACTGGGCTATACATACACGGGTGAATTTCCGCAGTGCGGCTACAAATTCGGAAACTGGTACGGAGTCTGCTGGTATGAAAAAAATTTGTGCGAAAGACCGGGAAATGTTAAACCTTTTATTCCCTTCTCAGAGATGGAAAGTGAATAAAGAATAAAATATCCGATTTTTTGAGAGAGTATATGGGCACTTATCAATAGATAATGGTGATTTTTTTATAAAAAATCCTATTTTGTACTTTAAAATCGTTTTACTTTGTTATAAGATGTTAAAGGAATATAAAAGGGGGATATATGCCTAATTACTCGGGCTCTAAATTGAAAATTCTGTATCTTTACAAATTCTTTCTGGAGAATACAGATGAAGATCATTCCGTTTCCATGCATGAAATTATAAGCTATCTTAATAATCAGGGTATTCATGCCGAGCGTAAAAGCGTCTACGGAGATATTGAGGCTTTAAGACTTTTCGGGCTCGACATTATTGCGGAAAGAGATTCGGGAGGATTTGCTTACAAACTCGGCAACAGGCAGTTTGAACTGGCCGAGCTTAAGCTTTTGGTGGATTCAGTCCAGTCAGCCCGCTTCATCACCGAGAAAAAATCCAACAAACTCATTAAAAAAATAGAAGGGCTCTCAAGCACCTATGAAGCATCCAAACTTCAAAGGCAGGTTTTTGTGGCAAAAAGGGTGAAAACCGACAATGAGAGCATATTTTATAATGTTGATGCAATTCACAATGCCATCGCGGGCAATTCCGTTATTACGTTTAAGTACTTTAACTGGAATGTGAATAAGAAGCAGGAACTCAGAAGAAACGGTGAACTTTACGAGGTAAGCCCCTGGGCTCTTACGCTTTTTGACGAGAATTACTATCTGGTTTCTTTTGATGCCGCCGACGGTCACATAAAATATTTCAGAGTGGACAAGATGCTGGACATAAACTTAACCGGCAAGCCCCGACTGGGAAGAAATGAATTTGAAAGCTTTGACGTGGCCGATTATACCAAGAAACGCTTTGGCATGTACGACGGCGACGTTACAAAAGTAAGACTTTTGGTTGATAACTCTTATGCAGGCGTCATTATCGACAGATTCGGTAAGGATGTACCCATGTTAAAGGCTGATGACACACATTTTTTTGCCACGGTTACCGTAGCGGTGAGCAATCAGTTCCTGGGCTGGGTGGCATCCATGAGCGACGCAATTCGCATAGAAGGTCCCGAGGAGGTGGTAGCAAGGATGCGCGATGTTTCGGAAAAATTGTTTAATCAATACAAGGGTGAATATATCTTTAAGCAATCATCCGAATCATATATAAGCAAAGCATCAGAGGGATAAAAGACGACCTATGACAATGAAACAGCACAGATGCAGGAACTTGGGAAATCCTAGCAAAATTTGAAGTGTCTGTTTGCATGTCGCTATCAAAACGTTAATAATGCGTTTTCAATTCGCATTTATTATTTAAAATGAAAGTAGTAATGAAAAAAGTGGAGGTAAAATAAATGGCTATTTCCTACAACAAACTTTGGAAGAGACTTATCGATGAGAAGATGAGCGCGGCCGAGCTCAGAAGGCTTGCCGATATTTCGCCCAACACCATGACAAAGATCCATAAGGACGAGACAGTTTCTATGGATGTTTTGTGCAGAATCTGCGACATTCTCGGTACTTCTTTTTCCGATATCGTGGATTACACCCCCGAGAAGCCCAGAAAGAACGGACGATAATAAAAAGGGATAAAAAAACCGTCGCCTAGGGAGGTGGCGGTTTTTTATTGCCGTAATACCCACGGGGCAAAAAGTTGGTGCATGGGTCCTACTTTAGTGTTAAACTTAATATATTAAGAAAAAGGAGGTAATACCATGAACGAAGTATTTGAATTTTTAAAAACATGCGGTGTTTATTATCTTGCTACGGTTGAAGGCGACCAGCCCAGAGTTCGCCCCTTCGGTACCGTAAATGTATTTGACGGCAAGCTTTATATTCAGACCGGTAAGGTTAAAGAAGTTTCCAAGCAGCTCCATGCCAATCCCAAGGCTGAAATCTGCGCTTTTGCCGCAGACGGAAGATGGATCAGAGTTGCGGGCAAGCTCATCTCCGATGACAGAAGAGAAGCCAAAGCTTCCATGCTTGACAGCTATCCCGACTTAAGAAAAATGTACAATGAAGACGACGGCAACACCGAAGTATTCTACTTTGAGGATGCTACCGCCACAATTTCTTCTTTCTCCGCCGCTCCCAGGGAAATTAAGTTTTAACAGGCAGCGGGTATAATGGTTACAAAATAAACATTTCGGAGTTTTCATGACTATTAACGATATTGGCGAATTCATCAATAACAGCGCCCGTGAACTCTCTCAGGAAGAGTTTCACGAAGCTATAGAAATCTTTAAAGAAGACGCAGAGGACAAAGCTGAATATGTCAGCGAGTTTCTGCGCTTTGGGTTTGCCATCGGAAGGTTTGAGAACAGCCCTTTTCTGGACGATTTGCACCTCTGCAACCAGATGTATATCGCTACCGTGCAGAACAATGCGGAGCTGAAGAAGCTTCACCTTCCCTATCTTTATTTAAAAGAAATCGAATATTTTACTTTAGTCAATTCCTATTCCGAATGCTTAAGAACCATCAACAGAATTATGGATCTTGGCGAAGTGCCGGATTTTTGCATGGGTGCCGCGCTTTCTCAGGCCGTAGACCTTTTCATGGCCAGCGGCCTCACCCATGAAGCGGAAAAATATGTTGAGGCTCTTCGCGTTTTTTCCAATGTCTGTGATCTTCCAGCCAGAAATCTCATAATGATAGACTGTAACCTCATGCAGGCCTACGCTTACATGGGCAAAAGAAAAGAGTACGAATATTTCAGAAAAAGCACCACCCGCTATCCCGAGAAGTCACTGGATGAGGGTGTTATCAGCATGGTTAAGCTGTATGTGCTGGGCGCCGAAGCAATGATTGATTCGGACAGAGAACCCACCCGGGAATATGTGCGTGAAGTCTGCGAACTTATGGAGACGGGTTCCTTCCGTACGGGACTTACCGCGGATTTTGCGGAAATGATAGTCCCGATTTTCAGATGGATTAAGGATGACGTGGCTCAGGAGAAAATCGTTGAGTATATTCTTTCCATGATAAGTGCTTCGGAAATAGTTGCGGACAAACTTGAAATGTTTCGCCTTTTAGTGGATGAACTCAAGCTCGATCACTATAAATACTACTCAGTATACGATGAATATTACGCTACGCTCAGAGCTTATTACGACAACGACTGCGAGATTCGCAGACATGAAGTTGTGGGCGAAATGATGTCCTATGAAATGGAGAAACAATACAGGGCGAGAGCTTTGACGGACGAACTTACCGGTATCGGAAACCGTCACGCATACGAATCAGAGATAGACTCTATTGTCGCCGAGCGTGTCAACGGCAAAGTTCCCGATAACGTGGTCATTTTCTCCATGGACGTTAACGGACTTAAGCATGTTAACGACACTTTCGGTCATCAGGCCGGAGACGATTATATCCGCGGTGCCGCCGACTGCCTCAAGATGACCATGGGCAATTACGGCAACGTCTACAGAACGGGCGGTGACGAATTCGCCGCAATCATTCGTGCACATAACTTCCCGTACGAGGAAGTTGTTGCGCTCTTAAGAAAGCATTTGTCCGAGTGGAGCGATTCCTACGGCAATCACCTGACCATGTCAGTGGGTGTGGGCAGATCCGAAGACAATCCCGAATGCAACGTTGAAGAAATAATAGGCATTGCGGACGAAGCAATGTACAAAGACAAACGCGCATACTACCAGCAAAGCGGTCGCGACAGACGTCAGAGATAGATGTTTTTTTGCCGGAAGAGTTCTTCCTGCGAGGATGGGTGCGGCGTTTAAAACCTGAGAAAAGAGAATGGCATGAAAATCACAATCGATAAAGATAAAAGATATTCTTTTTACAATAACGTGGACTTTTGTGTGGGAACCGGAAGACTGGGCCTTGCCCTTACTTCCGAGTATCTTGATGAACTTAAATTTGTTCAGGAGGAGATAGGCTTCAAGCACATAAGGGGCCACGGTTTGTTTTCCGACGATGTGGCTATTTACCACGAATACGAGGAAAACGGCGAGACAAAAGTCGAGTACAATTACACATATCTTGACAGAATTTTTGACAAGTACTTGGAACTTAATATCAGACCTTTTCTGGAACTGGGATTTATGCCGGGCAAGATGGCAAGCGGCACCCAGACCATTTTTTACTGGAAAGGAAACACCACACCGCCCAAGGATTACAAGCTTTGGACCGACATGGTGGTGGCACTTCTCAAACATTTACGCAGCCGTTACGGAGAAGAAGTGCTTGAATGGCCCATCGAAGTCTGGAACGAGCCCAACCTTCCCGGCTTTTGGTACAAGGCTGACATGGAGGAGTATTTTAAACTCTTCAAAGAAACCTTTACAGCCATTAAAGCTTACGATGCCCGCTTCAAGGTAGGCGGTCCTGCAGTATGCGGTGTTAAGGATGACGTATGGATTCGTGCATTTCTTGAGTTTTGCCGTGATAACAATCTTAAGCCCGACTCCGTAACCCGTCATCATTATTGTGTTGAATTCCCGGAAAGAATCGGACATTACGACTATTCCAAGTTGGAAAATGCCGATATGAGATTTGAAAATCTTCAGTCTTCAAGGGACATAATCGATTCTTTTGAGGAGTTTAAGGGTACCCCCATTCATATCACTGAGTTCAGCACTTCCTATACTCCCAAGGGTGTTATTCACGATACCAACCTTAATGCGGCTTATCTTGCGGAGCAGTTGTCTCGTCTCGGCGACATGAATGAGTCTTATTCTTATTGGACTTTCGGAGATGTATTCGAGGAGCAGGGTGTTCCCTTTACGCCTTTCCATGGCGGCTTTGGTATGGTTGCTCACGGATGTATTCCCAAGCCTGCTTTCTGGACGTTTTCTTTTTACAAGAAGCTCAAGGTTAAGGGCAGTGAGTGCGTTCTTAAGGACAAAAACTCTGTTGTGGTCAAGACCGATAAGGGCTACGCCGGCGTTCTTTGGAATATAGACGGCGACGAGTTTACAAGAGAAATCGAAATGCCTGTAAATGGTAATGAGTACACTCTTGTCACCAGAACCGTTGATGAAGAATGCTGCAACCCTTTGAAACTCTGGCACGATCTCGGGGAACCTGCCAACCCTTCACGCGAAGTGGTCGACCTGATTCGTTCCTCAGCTTATCCGCTTGTGCAGAGTGCGGTTATCAAGCCTTCCGCCGGCATGGCTACGGCTTCCGTTTCGGTTAAGAAAAACGGTGTGGTTTACTTCGAACTCGAAGAAAGAACCTTCACCCCCGACCGCGGTTACGATTACGAAAAAGTTATTACGTTCCATTAATGCATATCCCGGCTCCCTGTCCGCTTCCTGCAGGGAGCCTTTTTATGCCCTTCCGGGAGCCGCTCTTTACAATTTCAAAAAATGTGATAGAATATCACCTCAGATACTGTTAATTCATTCGGGCCGCTTATCGACCCGTACGGGAGTTTCTTCCCATGAATTCTCATTTATTTAGCTATAACGCTTTATGCATTTATCGTTTAGTACTCTTTTTATGCCTTGGATGACGCTAAATCGGAGCTTTTTTCCGACCTTTTTCAGCAAGACGCATGAAGGGTTGGAACTTGTCCTATACCGGAAAGGGCGGATTTCCAATCCTATGGAACGAAAACGGCAAAAGGTGGGGGTAAAACAACCCATACAAGGATCTGTATTCCAACCCTATAGAACAAAGAAGGAAGAGAGTCGGTCTTTTGAGAAATAATATTCCGACCCTATGCATTCTTTTTCCGATAGGGTAGGTAAAAATGGATTAGGTAAATGGCTCTTAACCATACCCTTTCACAAAACGCTTCAATAGGGTTGGCTTATTAGCATTGTAAGTCCTAATAAGCACCATACCTTATAAGAAGAAAATTCAATAGGGTTGGAAATAGAGATAAAAAAACGGCTCACAACCTTTGGCGGAGAGAGAAAAGCATACAGAAGGCGAAAATGCAAAAGCACGTTAGTACCAAAGAAAGGAGGTGATATAAATCAAGAAAGCAGAAGAAATCAGTGAATACAGAAAAGTCCTTGGAAGTCTTAAAGAACAGCTGGTAAAGGAAATTGCAGAAGCACCGGCGGGAAGGCTCAGAATCTCGGAAAAAGGTAATCGTGTTGAGTACTATTACTGCAAAGAAGGGGCGGGAACGGCAGGCATAAACGGCTCTTATCTTAAGAAAAAAGAAGAAGAACTGATAAAACGTCTGGCACAAAAGGATTACGATTCCAAATTGCTAAGGGAAGTCCTGACTCAAATAAATAAACTCGAGAGATATCCGAAGAATATGGGCGTGGCGCGGCTGGAGGAAGTATTTGATGACCTGACAGAGAGCAGAAAGAAGCTGGTAATTCCCAAAATCAAGCCCACCGCCCTGAAAATCGCCGAATGGGAAGCAATTCCCTTTACACCGTTGGGCTTTGGGCCGGATGACCCGGAGTATTATACGGAGAAAAAAGAAAGAGTGCGGTCGAAATCGGAGAAGTTTATAGCGGACAAACTGTTTCACATGGGAATTCCTTATAAATATGAGTGCCCGATTAATCTGGCGGGATACGGGACTGTGTATCCGGACTTTACCATACTCAACAAGCACACCATGGAAATTGTGTGGCTGGAGCATTGCGGAAGGATGGGCGATGCGGAATACACCGCGAAAATGGTGGCAAAAGTCCGCTCCTACGAGAAAAGCGGCATCTACGTGGGCAGGAATCTGTATCTGACCTTCGAAACATTGGAAACACCCTTTGATGCCGGAAGCATCGAGGCTATTTTTGAAAAATTCGCCTGACCCGACAGAATAAACAGTATCGGCAAATACAAAAAACAACACATATAATGTAAAGGAGAAAACTATGATAACAAACTCACAAATCGAAACAGCCCTGGACTATGTAGTTAAGCTTGCTATGGGAATTAACCCTTTAAACGGAGAGGACGCAAAAGAAGACAGCGTTCTTAACAGCCCCGAAATCATCAGAACCATGTTCACGGTCAAGGCTGTACTGGAAGAAAAACTCTTCGCGCCTGCACAGACAGAGACCAAAGCAGAACCACTCCGCCCGAAAAGGAAAAAGGACACCCGCAAAGAAGGCTTCCCTCCCGAAATATCCGAGAAGTTTAAATTCCAAAGAAACACCACGGTCACACACTTTATCAGAGACATGTATGCCTGCACGGACAGCAACGACTACAAGCCCGTAAAGGCGTCTCAGATCTTAAACTGGCTGGTGCTCGAGGGATTGTTGGAAGCAGATTACGACAAAGAACTGGACGTAAATTATAAGAAGGTAACCGAAAAAGGCAAAGCTATGGGATTTTCCAACAGACGCGTGGAATCGGGTCTCGGAGGGCGCAATTACATCTCCGTTATATTTAATGAAACCGCACAGCTTTTTGCTCTTAACAACATGGACAGAATCTTAAACGGCGAGGCTTCGGCCTGATCCCACGGACAAAGAAAACAAAAGCCTTAGTTCAAAAGAACTAAGGCTTTTAACTATTTCGTGAATTTCTTAATGGCTTCAAAAGAAGTGTCGCTGATAACGTGCTCAATTCTGCAGGCATCTTCGGCAGCAGTCTTTTCATCTATGCCGACTTTCATAAGAAGCTTGGAAATAACATTATGACGCTCGTAAATCTTCTCGGCAATGGCACGGCCGGATTTGGTCAAAGTAATGTAATTGTTGTCGTCCATTTCTATGTATTTGCCGGTTCTTAAAATCGACATGGCTCTGGAAACAGAGGGCTTGGAATAGCCCATTTCCTCGCAAACATCTATGGAACGAACATGATCCTTCTTCTGTGAAAGAACGAGGATGGTCTCTAAGTACATTTCGCCGGATTCTTGCATAATGAAAGTCCTCCCAGATATTTAATACTACGAAAACTCTACCGTTTAAGTATAGCATCGTCATATACACTTTATCAACCCCGACAGGGCAGAATCAATGAATACGCCCTGAAAAAATCTTAAAAATTTATTAAAAAAACACTTGACAAGTTAGCGAGCGCTAACGATAATATAGTCCGTGAGTTAGTCAAGGGTAACCACAGAAAGGAATATAGATGATGCCATTAACATTTGCAGAACCCGGCGAAAGAAACATCGTTAAAAGGGTCGGTGGCAACGACGAGGTTAAAAAGCACCTTGCCGATTTAGGATTTGTGGTAGGGAGCGAAGTAGCAGTGGTTTCCTCCATAAACGGAAACGTCATCGTAAATGTAAAAGAGTCGAGAGTAGCCATAAGTGAAGAAATGGCCAGAAGAATTATGGTTTAGCGATTTTCTTTGGCAAGGAGGTAAGAATGAAAACACTTAAAGAAACAAAAATCGGAGAGACGGTCAAAGTCGTAAAGATTCACGGCGAAGGACCGGTAAAAAGAAGAATCATGGACATGGGCGTTACAAAGGGTATTGAAGTTTATGTTCGCAAGGTAGCTCCTTTGGGCGATCCGGTGGAGGTTACGATACGTGGATACGAGTTGTCCCTTCGTAAGGAAGATGCCGAGATGATCGAGGTTGAATAAAAAGAAAGGAGCGCACAGAACATGAGTATCAGAATTGCCCTCGCGGGCAACCCCAACAGTGGTAAGACCACACTATTTAACGCATTGACCGGTTCCAACCAGTTCGTAGGTAACTGGCCCGGAGTTACGGTTGAGAAAAAGGAAGGTAAATTAAAGAAGCACGATGACGTAGTCATCACCGACCTTCCCGGTATATATTCCCTTTCCCCTTACACTTTGGAGGAAGTTGTAGCAAGAAATTATTTATTGGATGAAAGACCCGATGCGATTTTAAATATCGTAGACGGTACCAACCTTGAAAGAAACTTATACCTTACCACCCAGCTTACAGAGCTCGGAATTCCGGTAGTCGTAGCCATCAACATGATGGACGTTGTGGCAAAGACCGGCGACAAGATTGATTTTAACGAGCTTTCCAAGAGACTCGGCTGTAAGGTTATGAATATTTCCGCTTTGAAGGGAACAGGCATTATGGAAGCTGCAGAGGCTGCCGTCGATGCCGCCAAGAACACCAATACCGTTCCCATGCATTCCTTCAACGGCGCAGTTGAGCATGCCATCGCTCACATCGAAGAGGCTTGTCTCCATGACATGGACGAAAAGCAGCAGCGCTGGTACGCCATCAAGATATTTGAAAGAGACGAAAAGGTTATCGAAAGACTTAAGTTAAGCAGCCAGGTTCTTGAGCACATCGAAAAGGACATTAAGGCCGCAGAAAAAGAACTCGATGACGATGCCGAATCCATTATTACCAACGAACGTTACATTTTCATCGGCGAAGTAATCAAAGGCTGCTACAAGAAAAAGAGCGCCGGCAGATTATCCACTTCCGATAAAATCGATAAGATAGTTACCAACAGATTCCTGGCACTTCCCATTTTCGCGGTTGTCATGTTTATTGTTTATTATCTTGCAATGACCACCCTCGGAACGGCTGCCACGGACTTTACCAATGACAATATCTTCGGCGACGGCTTCCACCTCTTCGGAATCGGAAGCGCACAGTACGAAGAAGATATCACTGAATATGCCAAAGAAAACGTCTGGACGGACGAATTCGTTAAGACGGTTGAAGATGCCGCAGACGCAGGCGTTGTAGGTGCCGAAGAGATTCTCGGAGCAATCGAAGAAGAAGACTTCGGCGGCTTTGACGAAGCATACGGAACCTTCGCAGATTCACTTGCCGAAGAAGGTTACGATGTATCCGAAATCTATGAAGCGGCCCTCGGCGAAGATGCGGAAGGCGTTCCCGATACCTCCGAATACGGTGTCTGGGTACCCGGTATCCCCGTACTTGTTGAAAACGGACTTGACGCAATCGGCTGTGCGGAATGGCTTAAGAGCCTTATCGTAGAAGGTATCATCGGCGGTGTCGGCGCTGTTCTCGGATTTGTGCCTCAGATGCTTGTTTTGTTCTTCTTACTTGCAGCTTTGGAAGCATGCGGTTACATGGCAAGAGTTGCCTTCGTAATGGACCGTATCTTCAGAAAGTTCGGTCTTTCCGGTAAATCCTTCATCCCTATGCTTATCGGCTCCGGATGCGGTGTTCCCGGTATCATGGCTTCACGTACCATTGAAAACGAACGTGACAGAAGAATGACCATCATGACCACCACTTTCATTCCCTGCGGTGCGAAGCTTCCCATCATCGCTTTAATTGCAGCAGCACTTTTTGACAACGCAAAGTGGATTGCACCCACTGCTTACTTTATCGGCGTGGCTGCAGTTATAGTATCGGGTATCTGCTTAAAGAAGACCAAAATGTTTGCAGGCAACCCCGCTCCTTTCGTAATGGAGCTTCCCGCTTACCACTGGCCCGGTCTTAAGAACGTATTGAGATCCATGTGGGAGAGAGGCTGGTCCTTCATAAAGAAAGCCGGCACCATCATCCTTCTTTCTTCAATCGTTATCTGGGCAGGCTCACACTTCGGTACCGTTGACGGAAGCTTCGGCTTCTTCCTAGACATCGACCTTGAGGACAGCGTACTCGGAGTAATCGGTAACGCAATTAAATGGATCTTCATTCCTCTCGGATTTGACTCCATCAAGGCTACCATCGCAACCATCATGGGTCTTGTTGCAAAAGAAGAAGTAGTAGGTGTATTCGGTGTCCTCGACTTCGAAGGACTTACCAAGCTTGCAGCCTTCAGCTTCCTTATCTTCAACCTTCTTTGCGCACCTTGTTTCGCTGCAATCGGCGCAATCAAGAGAGAGATGAACTCCGCAAAATGGACATGGTTCGCAATCGGCTATCAGTGCGTCTTTGCTTACTGTGTATCACTTGTAATCTATCAATTGGGTATGCTCTTTACGGGCGCAGGCAATGTAATCGGTGTTATCGTAGCGGTTGCCTTGATAGCATTCCTTTGCTACATGCTCTTTAAGCCTTACAAAGAAGCTACCAAGCTTAAATACTGAGCTGGAATAAACTCCAATGGTTTATTCCACTGCGATGATAATAAAGCGCGGAGCGATTTATTATAAAGAGGTGATTTTATGAACTTTGCTACTATGGCGGTTTTGGCGGTGCTGATTCTTGTATCCGCACTTGTAGTCCGCTACATGGTAAAAGAAAACAAAAAGTCAAAAGCATCCGGCGGCTGCGGAGGTTCCTGCGCGGGCTGCAGCGGTTGCTCACATCATGTGTAAATAGCAAATGCCAACCATATAAATGAAGCGGCTGTCCCTTTGGGGACAGTCGTTTTGCTTTTATGGCGAGGTTAAGAATATTAAGAAAAGAATTTGAAAAAACTATTGACAAGTTAGCATAAACTAACTATATTATTACATGTGAGTTAGCAATTGCTAACTACGGACACTTTCATGAATGCCTATGCATTCTGTGCTGTTAAGCACCATCGAGGCAGGAGAAAAGCCTTTGTAAGCATACGGTACATGTGCTTTTTTGATAGAGGCTGGCTACGACCTCTCCGAACTCTACGACAAATCCCTTGGCAAAGGCGCGAGCCTGCCTCGATAATAACGGGAAATCGCTTCACTGAAGCTTCCAACCAATACAATACTAACTAACAATCTTGGGAACGAGGATTTGCACACTCCTTTCAGACAATAATAATCGCAACCGTTGCTTTTCCTCACAGGTTGCGGCGACGGCCGCAACCATGTTCTCAAAATAAACTACGGTTTCCAATTTACAAATGCCAACATACAAAGAAAGCGGCTCTCTTATGGGGGTCGTTTTTCTTTTGCATCGACAAAATTCTAAGTAAATGGAAAAAAACTACCCAATCGGGTAGTGTAACAAATGAACGGGTTTGCTAATATACACTCACGAGCAAATGTGTAAATGGGAGATTATAGATGTCAGTATTCACTTTTGACAAGCTGCCTTCCTCAGTAGAAGAATTTAAGGCATGTCCTTACCTGGATTTAAAAGATGCACACAACACCTTCGCGATGCTGGTTGTTGCATTTGAAATCTTTGTTAAGGATCAAGAGGCCGGAGTTGAGTGCATCAACGTTTTAAGGGGACCGGTTCCTCTTTCTTCAACGGATATCAGTTTTTTGAAAGAACGATTCTCTGACAAAAAATATCTTCCGATGGTGTATTTTAACGGGGCTACGCCTTCCAATAACTATACACCGTCAACTCCTCTTACTATTGTTACCAAAGAGGATCCCGCCCCCCAATACGCGGGAGGCGACAATTTCAAAAGAGTATTCGTTAAGCAGGAGGGATTTGACAATCCCCGCTATGCAACCTTCCGCAGTAAAGGCGATGAATGGTTTGCCTACGAATATTCGGGAATTCTTATGAGTGTGAAAACACCGGCGAAAGATGACCCATGGTCCTAACTTTTCGCTTGTGTAAAAGGGATAACTGCCGTCGGCGACGCCGACGGCGGTTTTTTT
>CAMNCH010000069.1 GCA_946534145.1 uncultured Lachnospiraceae bacterium | reverse complement strand
AGTGGAAAAGGAGGCACCCATGTTTAAGATCGATGAATACGTAGTACACATGACCGGGGGAATTTGCCAAATAAAAGACATTACGTCACTGGCAATATCGGGGGCAGACAAGGATAGGAAATACTATCTTCTTGTACCGCTTGCTACCAACAGCAGCAAAGTCTACGTACCTGTCGACAACGACACCGCCATGAGAAGAATCTGCTCCGGCGATGAAGCCAAATCGTTAATCGACAGTGTCGCTACAATCGAAGAACTGAATATTGACAACGACAAGTTAAGAGAAGCCAAATACAAAGAAGTCATCAAAAGCTGTGACTTACGTGAACTTGTAAGCGTTCTCAAAAACTTAACATCCAGAAGAAACATCCGTTTAAAGGAAGGCAAGAAGACAACCGCCACCGATGACAAATACTTTAAAATCGCCGGCGAGAATCTCTGCAGTGAACTTGCTTTTGCCCTTGGCAAAGAAAAGGACGAGGTAAGGCGCATGATTGTCGACCGCATTACGGTTTAACCTATAAATTATTAAAGCCCTCGCATATGATATGCGAGGGCTTTTTAATGCGGCTGTTATTTAGTTAAGGCTCCATACGGTACCTTCTCTGGTATCCTTGATGGTAATGCCTTTGCCGGCAAGTTCCTCACGGATAGCGTCGGCAGTGGCGAAATCTTTATTTTTCTTGGCTTCTTTGCGGTCTTCGATACGCTTTTCGATGTAAGCTTTAAGCTCCGCATCTACTTCGGGACCTTCGGAAGCGGCTTCAGCCTTGGTAAGGTCGAGGCACAATACTTCGTCGAAGCTTTCGATAATGGCCTTTTTGGTAGCGTTGTTAAGGTCTGCCTTAAGTACTTCATAAAGAAGAGTAATGGCAGAAGAGGTGTTTAAGTCGTTGCCGAGAGTATCGATGAATTTTTCTTTGTACTCACCAAAGGCCTTTTCGTCAACGGCCTGACCGTTGGATTCGGAGACGATACGTGCTACCTGCTTCTTAAGCTTGTCATAAGCTGCCTTGACATTGTCCATTACATCGTAACTGAACTCAAGGGGCTTACGATAGTGGCTCTGTAAGCAGAAGAATCTGTATACAAGAGGGTTGTAGCCCTTCTTCTCAAGTAAGTCTACGCACAGGAACTCGCCTGAGCTCTTGGACATCTTGGCACCGCCCTTCTGGGTAAGGTGATGAACGTGGAACCAGTAGTTACACCACTTGTGACCGAGGAAGGATTCACTCTGGGCAATTTCGTTGGTGTGGTGAGGGAAGATATTGTCGATACCGCCGCAGTGGATGTCGAGCTTCTCGCCTAAGTGCTTCATGCTGATGCAGGAGCACTCAATGTGCCAGCCGGGGTAACCTACGCCCCAGGGGCTGTCCCACTTTAATGCTTGGTCTTCAAATTTGGACTTGGTGAACCAGAGAACGAAGTCGTTCTTGTTACGCTTATTGGTATCTTCATCAACGTCGTCTCTTACGGCAACCTTTAAGTCGTCTTCACTCTGATTGGAGAGGACGTAGTATTCTTTTAATTTGGATGTGTCAAAATAAACATTCTCGCCGGCAACGTAAGCAAATCCCTTATCGAGGAGAACCTTAACCATGTTAATGAACTCGGGGATGCAGTTGGTGGCGGGCTCGATTACGTCGGGCTTTCTGATGTTAAGCTTCTTGCAGTCGGTAAAGAAAGCGTCGGTGTAGAACTTCGCAATCTCCATAACGGTCTTGTGCTCACGTTTGGCACCTGCAAGCATCTTGTCTTCGCCGGTGTCGGCATCGCTTGAAAGATGACCTACGTCGGTGATGTTCATAACGCGCTTAACGTCATAGCCTGCATATCTTAAGGAGCGATCCAGAATGTCTTCCATAATATAACATCGAAGGTTACCAATGTGTGCAAAGTGATACACGGTAGGTCCGCAGGTATAAAGCGATACCTTGCCTTCAACATTGGGTACAAAGTCTTCTACCTTCTTAGTTAAGGTATTATAGAATTTAATTCTGCTCATGGTAGTACATACCTCCTTATTTAACTTTTTTATAGTAACAACAAAAGAAGCCTCAGTCAAGCAAAATCGGGGACTTTGCGATATGGTAAGGCTGACAAATGTGTGATAAAATTTTCTTTAGAGAAAACGAATACTTTCAGAAAAGGATTACGTGAATAATGGGGAGTAAATTTAACGAACTTACAATGGAAGCGGCGGTAGAAAGACGCCCTATGGGACGATATCCGAGACCCTCCATGGTAAGGGATTCTTATATGTGTCTTAACGGAAAGTGGGACGACGGAGTAACCGTTCCTTTTCCTCTCGAATCAAAACTTTCGGGCTTTACGGGTAAGTTTAAAGGCGAGTATTCCTACCACCGTACCATTTGCGTTGACAAAGATTTTGTCAAAAAAAGAATACTGCTTCATTTCGGCGCTGTGGACGCTGCATGCGACGTCTACATCGATGATTCTTTGGTATGCCATCATGAAGGCGGATACATTCCTTTTACAATTGATGTAACGGACTATATTAAAATCGATAAGGTTCAGACTCTTACGGTTGATATCCGTGACGAACTTATGCCCTTGTATCCTTACGGCAAGCAAAAGAAACGTCGCGGCGGCATGTGGTACACCCCCGTAAGCGGCATCTGGCAGACAGTCTGGATGGAGAGCGTTCCCGAAAAATACATAAAGAGCATCGAAATAACCCCTTCCCTTGACAAGGTTACTTTTGACGTGGAGACGGAGGAGCCAGAGGTTTCCATAGAAATCTACGACGGGGACATGCTGGTATACAGCGGCAAGTCCGACAATCCTTATTTTGCGGTACCTATTAAGAACCCTGTTCTTTGGACTCCCGACAACCCTCATTTGTATGATGTGATTATTACGGCGGGTCGCGATACCGTTAAATCATACTTTGGCTTAAGAACGGTTTCCGTGGAAGCGGTTAAGGGGGTTCCGAGGATTCTTTTAAACGGCAAGCCTTTCTTCTTTAACGGGGTGCTTGATCAGGGATATTTCCCCGAGGGCATTTTTACACCCAACAACGAAGACGTGTACAGGGAGGATATTTTAAGGCTGAAGGCTCTAGGCATCAACACCATTCGCAAGCACATCAAGGTTGAGCCCGAATGCTTCTATGAAGCCTGCGACCGCCTGGGAATGCTGGTATTTCAGGACATGGTCAATAACGGGCGATACAGCTTCTTAAGAGATACGGCTATGCCTACTCTTGGCTTTAAGCGGATTAATGACGAAAAAAGAAGGGTTAAGGACGAGGTCAAGGCTGCTTTCGAGCAGCAGATGGAGGAGACGCTCACCCATCTTTACAACTTCCCCTGCATTGTTTATTACACGATTTTTAATGAGGGCTGGGGACAGTTTGACTCGGATATCATGTACGATATTGTGAAGGCTATGGACAACTCCCGCATCATAGATTCCACTTCCGGGTGGTTTTGGCAGAACTATTCCGATGTGGACAGCTATCATGTTTACTTTAAAGCTTTTGAGATGCAGACGTCGGACCGACCGGTTATTCTTTCGGAGTTCGGCGGATATTCATACAAGATACCGGAGCATTCTTTTAACAAAAAGAAGAATTACGGCTACGGCAAGGCAACGAGTCACGAAGAACTCACCGACATGATAGAGAAACTATATGAGGAGCAGATTCTTCCTGCCATTGATAAGGGCCTGTGCGGCTCGATATACACTCAGGCCACGGACGTGGAAGACGAAACCAACGGTTTTTACACCTACGACAGAAAAGTCTGCAAGGTGGATGCCGACAGAATGCGCAAAATAGCGGCAAAGCTTTCTGAAAGGATGACAAATGGAACATAACGCTGAAGATATTCTGGTACAGTCGATTAACGAAGCGGTGAGCGCCGGCGACGACCAAAGGCTCTTGGAACTGTTAAATGAATATGTGGGCTTGTTAAGAGACAAAGGTGAGGCTGAAGCTTCTCTTAAGATAAGCGACAACATTCTGGCTCTTCTTGACAAGATGGAGCTTCAGGGTACCGTTTCCTATGGCACCTCTCTTTTGAACGTTGCCACGGCTTACAGGGCTGCGGGCAAGTTCAAGGAGGCAGGAGGCCTTTACGATGAGGCGGAAGCAGTTTACAGGGAGAACCTTCCCGGAGATTCCATGCTTATTGCAAGCTTGCACAATAACAGAGGCCTTCTTTTTCAGGAACAGGGTCTTTACGATAAGGCGGCGGAAGAACTTGGCAAGGCTTTAGACATTTCCGAGGCCAATGGGGCCGATTACGAGACCGCCGTCACCAAGGCCAATCTTTCCAACACTTATGTGGCTCTCGGCGATTTCAAAAAGGCTGAAGTATTGGCGCGTGAGGCAGCAGAGATGTTTAAGCATATTGAGGACACCGACACTCACTATGCATCGGCACTCTACGCTCTTGGTATGATTTACAATCTTACGGGCAGAAATGATGAGGCGGTTGCGCTCCTTCGGGAAGCTCTTGCAATCATGGAAAAAGAACACGGCAGAACCGAATCCTACAGAAGAATAGCCGATGAGTTAAAGAAAGCGGAGGGAGCAGGCTCAGCGCCGACACTTCGCGGCATGGACATCTGCAAGGCATTTTATGAAGAAAAGTTTGTGCCTGTTATTATGGAGAAATTCCCTGCATATAAAGGCAAAATTGCTGCGGGCCTTGTGGGTCGCGGTTCCGACTGCTATGGCTATGATGACGAGGCTTCAAGAGATCATGACTGGGGCCCCGGCTTCCAGATTTATTTGTCCGATGAGACTTATGCTGAAATCGGCGAGGCGCTTTCACAGGCGTACGATGAACTGCCCAAAGAATTCATGGGCTACAAAGTTGCTCCCGTGGTAAGCGGTCACAAAAGAAGAGGAGTCTTCACCGTCAATGATTTTTACAAAAATCTGTTGGGCAAGTACCCCATTACCGACGAAGATTACCTCTCTATACCCGATTATGCGTTGAGCACTTCGGTCAACGGATGCGTTTTTGCAGATGACGAAGGTGCCTTCAGCCTTATCAGGGAGAAGCTTTCGGAAGGGTATCCGGAGTTTGTGCAGTATCTTAAAATTGCCCAGTACTCCGCCGAATTTTCCCAATGCGCCCAGTACAATTTTCCCCGCATGCTTAATCGAGGCGACGAATTGACCGCCAAGGTCATGTTATACGACGGACTTAAGGCTGCCATGAAGCTTGCCCATGTAATAGAGAACAAATATCCTCCTCACGACAAGTGGCTCTTTAAGAGTCTCGATGAACTTGAAAATGGGGCGGATTTAAAGCCTCTTTTGCAGGCTGTTCATGATTTAACAAGCGTTGACCGCATCGGTCAGTTCTTTTCGCAGCTTATGTATGAAAAAGGATTCATAAGCGACACCGACGATTATCTCGATCACCATACGGAAGAGCTTTCCATGAAGTCGGAACTCAGTCGCCTTACGGTGGAGCAACTCGCCAAAAAAGTTGTAAGACTTGAGTTTGAAGCCTTCGACAAAGTTCAGAACGAAGGCGGCAGAGCCTCCTGTCAGGACGATTTCTGTACCTTCGACATCATGCGCGAAAGCCAGTATCTTACCTGGACCAAAGAAATGCTCATGCAGTATCTCTATGACTTTGAGATAGAATTCCGAAAAGGCCACAACCTTATTACCGAAAAATACGGCCGCATGATGGAGAGCACCGCACCTGCCCGCTACGCAGAGATTAAGGACAATTTCCCGGTTATCTCACCCGAGAAAAAGCAGATAATCGAAACCATCGTAGCCATTCAGACCGGCATGACGGAAGATTTCTACAACCGCCACCCCGACCTCTTAAAGCAGGCCCGCAGCATCCACACATCCGAGGACACCGAATACAACACCTCCAACGAAACCTATCTTCGCGGCGAAATATCCACCTACTCAGATAAGATGCTGGAGCTTTACGGCCGCTTCATCGTGGCCAAGGCTCAGGCAGGTGAAAACCTCACGGAAGAGATTATTTCGCATACGGTGAAGCTTTAGAAGGACGGAATAGTTGGGAGTTAAGGAGCGAGTATTAATGAAAAAGACAATAGGCATTATACTTGCGCTGCTCTTTGCGGGCCTTTTGACCCTTATTATAGGCAGCCCGATAAAGAACGATATGGAGGCCAAAAAAGTTGCCAACGCAATAAAAGAATGTGCTTTGCCGGAACGGACGGAACTGATTGATACGGTCAGTGCCGCCGGCAAACTGGTGGGCAACGGAAACGGAATGCAGTATTTTGGGGCCATACTAATAAAGAGTGAGCTTAGCCTTGAGGAGTTGAAAGAATACTATGGGAAGCTTGCTTCTGACGAGTTTCAAAATATTGTGGAGAAACAGGAAACCGGCACCATAGATTTTATAGAGCATGAGGACCTTTCTTTTGACGCAGACTGTGATTATGAAAATACGTATATAGTGTACTCCTGGGGAGATTATTCCGGACTTGCGTCGGAGTTCGATCTCAGGGGGCACTGATTGAGAATAATATTATTGGGAGAAGCATAAATGATTAAACGCTTCAAGAAACCGGATGGTACGGCCATCTCAGCCATAAGGGGTCAGGACAGGCTTGCGTTCGCCCTTTCGGACCATACGGATACTTATGATTTGATAGCCTGGAATGAGATGGGCGGTTACAGGGGAATGACCATTTCTTTTTACGATTTAAAGTCGGGAGAAGTATACTGTCCCTTTGAGTTAAAAAGAAACGTGGTATACACAAATCCCCTTTATATCAACGAAAAATACTGGTTTTTAAAGGCCGATTACGATGATAAAACGGTGACGTTAACCAGTTATACGCCGGAGACAGGGGCGGAAGAGGTTACAGTCCTTGACCTTGAGAAGGTTAATCTTTATAACCTGCAGGTTATGGGGATTGAGCCCCATATTGTGAGCCAAAGTGACAGATTTACGTGCTATTATCCCGAGAAGTTTTCTTTTCCGCTTGAGCCCAACGAGACCGTCAATTTTGTGGCGGGCGGCATGGTATATGTGGAGGCCTGGGTGGAGGAAGGCTGGGACGATGAGCACCAGTGCGCCGGGGAGAATTACCGCTATTACAATAAACTTCTCATTAAGGATTTCGGCGGCAATACGGTATCGGAGGATCTGGGCTCAATATTCTTTGCTCCGAACGGAGACTATTATATAACATAGCGATACGAGGGTATTATTAAAGCCCGTTCCTGAGGGAGCGGGCTTTTTAAAGTGCTAAAATATTAAATTACCTTGGGAATCTTGAAACTTACGCAGGTGCCAAGCCCCGGGGTACTTTCCACCGTGAGGCCTTTGCCGTACTGATTCTTTAGGCGTTTGTCGATGTTATAGATACCGATGCTCTGGTTTTCTTTGGGCATGTTGAAAAGCTTCTTCATGGTGGCTTCGTCCATGCCTACGCCGTTATCGCTTACAAAGAACTCTACGGAATCGGGGTTCTCGATAATACGAAGGGTTACAACGCCGGGCTTGCTTGATTTCCTGACACCATGCTTGATGGCGTTCTCGATAAGGGGCTGGATGGTGATGGGCGGCATCATGATTGAGGGCATCCTTAAGGGAAAGTCGTTGGCAAACATAATGCTTGGAAATCTCTCGTGCTCGATGGCCGTGTAGGCTTCCACCAGCTCAAGCTCGTGACGAATGGGCACGGTTTTGTCCATGTTGTCGAGGTTAAGGATGAGCTTTAAGTACTCGGACAAAGAGTTTATAAGCTTTTGAGCTTTCTTGGAGTCGGTAACGCAGCAGTCTGCGATGGTATTCAAGGTGTTGTACAGGAAGTGGGGCTTCATCTGGGCATTTAAGAAAGCATTCTCGGATGCCTGCATGGCCTCTAACTGTCTTGAAAGTTCGGCGGAATAGAAGGATTCGTTGGCACTCTGAGCCGCATATTCGCGCCCGAGGATGGTAACCATGGCCACGGACCATACCACATAACCCACGGAGTAAGCGAACTTGGAAGGCATCAGCATGTTATAGGTTAAGGTGTAAAGAATAAGGTTGCTGGCCACGAGAGCAAGAGCAATTCCGTAAGAGGTGGCGTTTGGCTCCTTCTTTTCATAGGCTTTCACAAAGGTGTATCCGCACAGGATGTATGGTGCTATGGATACGACCAAGGAAATTTCCGACAGAATCTCGAACTGGCTGAAAGTCAGGGCGTCGAGAAGAGGGAATATCAAAGCAATGGATACAGCGTAGCCTGCTTTCTTTGGGAAGGATTCTTTTAACAGTCCCACCGTGAAGTAGAGAAGCGACAGCAGGTATAAAGGCTTAACGATAGCCTCTGTAAAGGCACCGGCTCTTGCGGAAAGAAGAGGGATAAAGGTGGTAATACATCTGTCATCCATAAAGGAGCTGACGATGCAGGTCATACCGGAAAGACATACAAAAGGTATGATAACGGATTCAAAGCGCAGGGCCACTAACTGAACCAGCATGAATATCATGGTAAACATGACGTAGGCGGCCATGAACAGACCGATATGTTCCTCACCGATGTATGCCCAGTGAAGGCGGCTTGTGGCACCGAAAAGTACGGTATCGGACTTGGAGTTTATATAATTGACCGGAGAAATAACCTGCATTACCACGCTGTAACAACCGTCTTCGGAAGCGGGAAGCACTACGGTAAAGTCCTGACCGAATCTGGGATTCTCTGCCTTGAAGGTAGGCGAAACATTGGTAAGTTCTCCGTTTACAAACACCTTATATTCGCAGAATTCCGAAGGGAACCATATGGTATACTCCGTGTCGGTGGGAAGCTTTGCGTTAAAAGCAATGGTCATAACATAGTCTTCGTCTACGACACAAACAGGTCTCTTGCAGTCTGACATGGAACTAGCGTAAAAGAAATCGTACTTGCTTTTTGTGGCGGAAATAAAATCGTATGACTGCGCGCCGACTCCTGCTTCGGGCTCCAGGAGAACACCGGGGAAAGTAACTATGTCGCCGGTCAGAGCATATATTTTGGAGGTGTTAAAATAAACTGATTGCTCGGGTTTATCGGAGTGGGCCACATTCAGCAAATCGGGCTGAATATTCCGGTTGATAAAATACAGGACCACAACATATATAAACGGTAAAAGAAGGATAATACCCAAAGCTGTAAGTCGTCTCTTCATGTTCTTATCCCCTTCTCACGCAAATAAGCTTCGGCATCGGGAGGCACCACAAAAGAAACACTGGTGCCGACTCCGGGGGCACTCTGAATTACAAGGCCCTTGCCGAAAAGGTTAATTAGTCTCGTGTGAATGTTGTAAATACCGATTCTGGCACTGTCGTTAAGAGAGTCGGTAAGAGAAGCCGCCACATCTTCGTCCATGCCGGCACCGTTATCGGATACGTCGATATGGTAATAATCACGGTAAGGGATAATGGTAAGGGTAACCTTTGGATCTTTGGTGGTTTCGGAAAAACCATGCTCTATGGCATTCTCAACCAGAGGCTGAACGGACAAAGGCGGTATGTGAAAGTCCGGAAGCGGATCCGGAAATTTGTATTCTACTTTAAGGCCGGGGTATCTTTCTTTTTCAATAGCCACGAAGGCTTTGGTAAGCTCGATTTCGTTACTTAACGGCACCACGCCCATAAGCTGCTGAAAGTTTAATGTGTGGCGAAGATACTTGGAAAGTGCCACGGTTAAGTCTTCTGCGGAAAAAGGATCTTCATCACATTTTTTGCTGATAAGGTCCAAAGAACGGTACAAAAACTCTGACTTCATCTGTGTACACATAAGCGCATTGTTGGAGTGATTGATACGTTCGATGGTGTCTGACAAAGAAGCGGAGAGCTTTTGGGTTTTTTTGATGGAGTTGCCGTAGGAGAGGGAATTCATCATGCCGTGGAACAGTAAAAAGAAAGGCAGGAAGACTATTCTGAAACCAAAGATTTTTACATTTAGTATAGCTAAGGTAAACTCGGCCGTGACTACAAACAACATAATAACGTGAGCAATGGTGGGGTAGATGTATTCGCTATGCCCTGCCTTTATGCTTAAGTAAGAACGATAAATGCCTCTTGCCCCCGCAAAGAGTGAAAGAATGTTAAGAATAATATACATGGGCACTATGTGCTCGGTGGGAACGGTTATGGAAACGATGGCAAGAATTAGCAGTGCCGTATTATAGTAAGGCGCAAGCCGCGAAGGCTTGTCTGTGTTCAACAGGCCCGCATAAATGCTCATAAAAAGATTGGAAAGCGCAATGGTAACAAGTGCCACATTGGGGGAAAGAGTTTTAAGATAATCGGCATCGTGAATAAGATAAGGGTAGGCCGACATATCGAAGTTGACATTTACAAAAAGACAAAAACAGAGGGCTGCGAAGAATACCAGGCGCTTGGCATCGCGGAAAAAATAGAAAATAATACTTGCGTATATTCCCGATATTAAACACGACACAACGCAAAAAGCGCGTAAAATGGTAATCATCTGCAGTCCTCTTATGCTTGAGTTTATATAGCTTTGATAAGCTCTTTAATCTCCTGAGAAGGACCAAGGCCATACTCTTTAAACAGGGAGTCTTTGTACTTCTCGTAGTATTCGCGGATGGCTGCGGGAGGAAGCTTCTTTTGCTTAAGTCTTATGACTTCCTTGAAAGCATCTTCTTCGTAGAGGTCCACGCGGAGAACGGACTCAAAGGCTTCAATTGCCGCATCGATACGGTCTGCTTCGGAGTAGAGGCGTCCGGCTCTGTATAAAAGCTGGATGTAACGGCCTTCAAGCCAGCCTTTGGTCTCCTCTGCCCAGTCATAGAAACGATTCTCAAGGTAAGGCCCCTTGTAAAGGTTTATAAGGGTTTCAACCTCGGGAAGTCCCAAAGTGTCGGGATTGGCAATTTTGCTTCTGAATTCGAGATAGTCACATTTAATTCTTGCGGTATTGATGCTGTAATCATCATGGTCGCGTACCAGAACGTCGGTATAACCGAAATCTGCAAGAGTGCTTCTGATGTAGGTACAGGTTACGCGGAAGTTATTGGCTGCTTTGTCAAGGTCGGCATCGGGCCAGAGGGTATCAAGAATCATATCCTTGGAGCGGGCGCGTCCTTCGTTCTGTACAAGATACGCAAGAAGTTCTTCTGCTTTGGAGGTTCTGAATCTTAAGGGCTCAAAGTCATTGGCTTTCTTGATGGAGAAAGCACCGAAACAGCTGATAATAAGCTTGTCGTCTTCAACAACGTGAGACTTTTCAAGCTTTTTCTCCATACTGTCTATCTGAGCGGTGAAATCATCGTGAGAAAGGGGCTTTAAAAGATAGCCCGTTGCATGAGCTCTGAAAGCTTCCAAAGCATATTGATTGTAGGCGGTAACAAATACAATTTCCAAATAGGGATTTACGTCCATAAGACATTCGGCAAGTTCAAGGCCGGTCATTTCAGGCATTTCGATATCAAGAAAAGCGATGTCAACCTGATTGGACTTAATGAAATCAATCGCGTCGGCGGGCTTGGTAAATGTCTTAAGAAGTTCAAGCCTGTTATCCTGAGCAATAAGCCTTTCAAATCGGTTCAATGCATTTTGTTCATCGTCTACGGCAATAACTTTATACATATTAGATTAACCCCCAATTAGATTAGTTAACATTATTTTATATGAAAATTTGCAAAAGTACAATGATGTTTTGACAACAAAGGGAAAAAAACACAGAATTGTTTGACTTCGGTGGTGAAATAGGAGATTATCTGTGGTAGAATGAGTGGTACATACGAAAAGAGGATAGTAAAAATGCGAAAGATAGAGTTTAAAATGGAACGTCCCGGACTGCTAAAAGAAGGCGATGCCATTACCGTTACTGAGGGCCTTTTGCCCAGTAACTATTACTACACAATCGATCCGTCTCTTGCCATGTCGCCCAATATTCCCTTCAATCAGCGCCTCAAATCCCGTGAGGGCATGGTTACGAAGGTTGAAGAAACTCCCAGAGGATTCTACGTGACGGCTGAATTTGACGAGGACGAAGTAAAATAAAAAGGAGCTAAAAACATGAAACTTGTAGCAACAGACAAGGCCCCTCAGGCCATCGGACCTTATTCACAGGGATACATTTCGGGAGGGTTGTTCTTTGCATCGGGACAGATTGCCATCAATCCCGCTACCGCCGAAGTATTAAACGGTACCATTGAAGAGCAGACCGAACTTGTATGTAAAAATATCGGCGAACTCTTAAAGGCGGCAGGAACCGATTTTGACCATGTGGTAAAAACCACCTGCTTCCTTGCGGACATGGACGACTTCGCGGCATTCAACGGTGTATATGCGAAGTTCTTTACCTCCAAACCCGCCAGAAGCTGTGTTGCGGTTAAGACACTTCCCAAGAATGTGCTGTGCGAAATAGAGATTATCGCAGAGGTTTAATTTTGAAAATTGTAAGTGCCGGTTGGCCCGATGAAGACTTTTTGTCAGCATTGGCCGCCGGCACTTTTGCTTAGTATAAGAATTTTTCGGGAAGAACCACTTTAAATTCTTTTGCAAGATTTCTGAAATTGTCGGGAGTGATGGTCTGCCTTTTGGAACCGGTCATGGAAAGAACTTTGACCAGTATCTCGGCTGCTTTTTCTATGGTATGCATGAGGCCGAAGGTAAGGTCAAAATCCTCGCCTGCGGCGAACATTCCGTGGTGAGCCCAGATGGCTGCATCGTACTCTTCCATGAGGCGCGCGGTTTCCACTGCGATTTCACGGCCGCCGGGGACCATCCAGGGCACCACGCCGATGCCGGAGGGGAATACTACAGGACATTCCGTGGCCATTTCCCAAAGCTCTCTTGTGAAGACTTCGTCTGTGAGAGGAAGCACAAAAGTTAGGGCAATAACATTGGTGGTGTGAGCGTGATAGATGACTCTGTAACGGCCGTTTGTCACCCGTTTTTTGACCTCATGATTCATAAGGTGGGTGGGAAGTTCCGAGGTGGGACGTCC